>JAAYVJ010000279.1 GCA_012517265.1 Planctomycetota bacterium
CAGGGGACCCGCCCCTCGCGGGGTGGGTCCCCTGCCGTTGCAGGATAGTCCGGACTACCGCGCGGAGCGGCCGTAGCCGATGTCGTCGATGAACACCATGCCCAAGCCGCCGGTTGTAGCGCCCTTGGCGCCGACGCCGATCGTGAGCTTCTTGATCTTCGAGAAGTTCACGCCGTTGAGACTGCTCATCGGGATCGTCCATCGCGTCCAGGCGGCCGCCGTCGCGGCCGTGTCGCTGGTGGCGGTCGCCGACTTGCCGGCGCTGTCCGTCACTGTCAGATACATCGGCGCCGCGTCGTTGTACTGGACCGCGTCGATGTCGCTCTGCACCCAGGTCCCGGTGATGTTGCCGGTCCCGGTGACACTCTCGAACTGGAAGGTCCGAGCCACGTCGGCCACGCCACCCGAGGCCGCCAGCCCGATGAGAACCGGGTCGGCCATCGGGAGTGTCGTCGACGCCAGCGTGCTCCAGGTCTTGCCGTCGGAGGAGACGTACCCGGTGAAGATGTCCCCGGCCCGCTCGAGTTTGACCCAGTACGGAGCCGCCACAACAGCGGTGCTGTCGGTGTTGGCCGACGCGCCGTCGGTGGTGGAGCGGTACTGGAAGCTGGCGCCGTTGCCGCCGCCGGCCGTGATCACCATCATGGCGTGAGTCGAGCCGCCGTTGAGGCCGTCGCGAATCATCACGCCGCCCTTGGCCCAGGTGCTGGTGCCGGTGCCGACACTGGTCACGCGGGCGACCATCGCGCCGTCGCCGGAGAGGGTCTTGTAGATGTAGGTGAAATCGTCGCAGTTGTTCCAGATGTCCGCGCCGCTGGTGGTCAGGCTGATCTTGCCGGCGGATTCGGTCACGGCCGCGGTGGGCACGGCGGGATAGCCGCGAGTCCAGACGCACAGCTCCGTCGCGCCGGAGCCGGTGCAATTCTGGGCCGTGTCGAACTCCATCGAGGCCTCGCTGAAGAACGGGGCCTTGGTGTTGTCGTAGGCCATGGGCATCGCCTGCTGTCCGCCGTGAACGATCGTCTGCTCGGCGAAAGGCGCCTGCATGTAGCCGACCGTCGAGCCACTCATGCCGTCGGTCAGACCGTCGATCCAGGACTCGTAGATCCGCGTTCCCTCATCGTCGCCGTAGCTCTCGAAATCCTCGAGCGGCGCAAATTCCTGGCTCGTGAAGCTCCAGACGTTGCCTTCGTACGTCCCGGCGTCGCCGACTTCGTCGACCCTCCAGAAGTACTTCGTCCCGAAGTCCATGGGGGCAGGCGTGTAGCTGTGGTCGGCCACGGTGCCGGAGGCAGCGGTTCCGGCGGCGACCGCGCCGCTGTCGGTGCCGAAGAAGACCTTGTGCGAAGTGGCTTCGCGTCCGGGCCGCCAATTCAGCGACGCAGTCAACGGAACATCCGTTCCGGCGTCGGCCGGCTGCGGCTCGCGGGCCTGGACCGGTACATAGAAGAACCGCACCTCGCTGAGGCTCACCTGCTGCGCGATCCCGCCCCAGTTGCTGTTGATCGTCAGCTTGACGAACTTGGCCACGGCACCGCCGAAATCGACGATCGTATTGGCCGTGTAGGTGGGGTCCGCGGCGGCGCGGGCAAACTGGTGCGGGCCCTCCAATGTGGACCAGGTCTGGCCGTCGGCGGAGTACTCGATGGTCACGTCCTTGGCGCCGAAGCCGACGAAGGCCTCGACGATCTGGTTGGAGTTCCAGACCCACAGTTCATGGAGCTTGTAGGCCTTGTCGAACTCGTACTGAATCCAGTGCGGCTTGGCGTTCGTGCTCATCCACATGGTCGCCAGCTCGACGGCATGCTGGTCGTTGGCGTTCAGGCCGGAGCCGTTGACCGTGTTCTGCGGCCCGGTGTCCGATCGGCTCTGGCTGGAGGCGGTGGCGGTCACGCCCTTGATCGGATAGGCATAGGGCTCAACCGTGAAGCTCCACGTCGGCCCCTTGAAGATCGTGTTGTCGGGGGCCGCATTGACCTCGTCGACCCTCCAATAGTAGGTCTGGCCGTATTCGAGCGCTGCGGCAGGCTGATACGCCGCATCCGCCTGGCCTTGGCTGACCAGGACGCCCATCGGGGCGCCGCGGCTCGCATCGTTCACATCCGCGAACGTCGTGCCCAGGTAGACGTCATGCGTCGCCGCAAACGGGCCGGCCTTCCAGCTCATCGCCGCGTCGCGCGGCACATCCGTCGCCTGATCCGCAGGCACGGGAATGTCGGCCGCGCCGGTATTGAGCCCCTTCATCAGCTTGGCGATCTCGGCGGCCGGCAGGATCTCGTTGTAGACCTGCACGTCGTCGAGCATGCCCGTGATCATCTCGCCCCACTGGTTGTTGGCGATCTGGAACGGGCCGGTCCCGGCGTTCATGTTCGACGCGGTCAGCCGCTCGGTCTCCACGCCGTTGATGTAGAAGATCAAGCCGTTGGCCTGGCCGGGGTGGAAGGTGGCGGCCACGTGTTGCCAGGTGTTGGCCACCAGGGTCGAGCGCGTCCCGGTGTGGTCAAGGATGCCAGGCGTGGTGAACCGCAGGCTCGAGCCGCTGGCCTTGAAGGCGTACTCCGCCGATCGCCCGGCGAACGCCTGCTCGCCGCTCAGGGCGGACGGATTGACCCAACAGGCGATCGTGATTGGGCCTGCCACCTGCAGGGTGGTGCTGTTGCCGCAGTTCAGATACGATTTTCCGTCGAATCGCAGGGCTCCGCCCAATTGGCCGGCCACCCACACGGGTGAGCCGGAAAATGCCCCGTTATTGCCGTTTCCGCTGGAGTCCTTGGCGACGGCGCCGGTCCCGTCGTCTAGGGTCCACCAACCGATCAGATCCGCCTGGACCGCAGAGGCTAGGCCAAGAACACAGGCTATCCCCAGCAGACACAATAGTCTTCCGCGCATGATCAACCTCCTTCTGACAAGCAATAGGAATTGGCTGCCCCCCGACAGCAACGATATTCACCCATTCCACGCAACCCGAGCATGACGCCTCCCGTCCCCCCGGACCATGGAGACCACTCCACTCCACCAAATGGGATTGTACAGGCCCGCGGCACCGGCAGTCAAGAGACAACTGCGGACAAGCGTAGGGGATTCCGGACGGTGCGGCCCACCCTTTTTCCCGGCAGGTTCAGCCATTCAGATCGCCTGTGAGGGTCCTGACGCCGGAAGCGGGCTTAACCGCACGGGCAAACCCTGCCCGCGATGAACAAAAAACTATTGACTATCGGGCGTTTGCCGGGCGAGACTCGGACGCGAGTTGGTCGAGCAAATCATGTCTCGCACGCAGTTTATCGGTGTCTTCGACGTGCGTGGCCACGTCGATGACCAGTCGCTTGCCGTCGGCAAATCGAGGCCATTGGGGCAGTCCCGAGCCGTTCGGATTGCCGGTTTTGACAAAATTGGCAAAATACTCCTGCATCTGCTCGGACACCTTCCTATCGTCCGGCGTCCATGCGTAGACTTCATTCAGCGAGAGATTGCCCATCGCGTACTCGATCTCGGCCGAATGGACCGCGCCTCGCGACTGAGGGGGCCGACTCGCCGGCTGCGGGTTTCTCACCACGCCTCCGGCCAGGCCCGGGACGGCGTCGCCCATCTCCGGCCGCATCGGGGGGCGGGGACGGGAAAACAGGTAGTAATAGGTCGGTTGCCCGCCCGTTCGAGTCGCCAGGTCGATCCACTTCCAGGTGCTGTGGCCGATGAACCGGTCGCCCGCCAAGTCCTGGGCGGCGTCCATCACTTCGGTCTCATTGGCCGCGCCGTACACGCTGAAGACCCGTCCGCCCTGCCCCGGATAGAGACGCTCCAGGGCCTTGCGGTAGTTTTCGACCGTCGGCGCGTCCCTGCCCAATACGGCGGCGAAACCCGACTCTTCGGAGTTCACGCCGGCCAGCAGCGGGACGTGTGCCTGCTCCCCGGCCGCATACAACTCGGCGGGGTCTCGCGGAAGGAGGTACCCATCCACCGTGGGGTTGAACCACATGAACCCCGCCTTGGCGGCCTTATCGAGCAATTCCTGGGCCGGCATCGCGCGGAGCGAGGCCAGCGAGGGCCTGTCCCCGATGCCCAGCTTGGACGCCAGATCGAGGCCCTTCGACTCGGCCTCGGCCAGGGGGATCGCCGGCAGCGCTCCAAGGATGGAGCCGCTCTCGCCGATGGCGCCCGCGATCATCCCTCTCGACAAAGGCGACGCCATCTGCACGCTGACGGAGATGGATCCGGCCGACTCGCCGGCGATGGTGATGCGTCGAGGGTCGCCCCCGAACGCAGCGATGTTCTCATAGACCCATTTCAACGCCATGTGCTGATCGAGCAGGCCATAGTTGCCCGAGGCGTTTCGCCCGGACTCGCTCGTCAGGTCCGGATGGGCGAAAAAGCCGAACAGCCCCAGACGATAGTTGACCGTGACCGTCACGATCCCTTTGGTCGCCATGCTGTGGCCGTCGTACCGCCCTTCGGAGCCGTCGCCCGCGATGAACCCGCCCCCGTAGAAGTACACCAGCACCGGGAGCCTCTCCCGGTCCGACTTGGCCGGGGTCCAGACGTTGAGATACAGGCAATCCTCGCTCATGCCGTCCGACCGGAAGTTCATGTCGCCGAAGACGGGAAGCTGCATCGCGCGCGGCCCGAACTTCTCCGCCTTGCGGACGCCGTCCCAGGGCTTCGCCGGCCGGGGCGGCCGCCATCGCAGGTCGCCGACCGGCGGCTCTGCGAAGGGAATCCCCTTGAAAATGCGGATCTCGGAATTCATGTCAACAACGCCCTCGCACGTCCCGGCGGCGGTTGTGACGCGACTCTGCGCCGACGACTCGGAAGGGACGATCGCCGTCATCGCGATGACGACGGCGGTGCTCGCGATCAGCCGCATTCTGTTCATATGCCGCACTCCTCGTCATGGGAACCTGTCGCTCACCGGCAGTACTGTGCCGCAATCGGACATCCGGCGCCAGGAAGGACGACCCTGCACGCCACGACGCACTATCCTACCGGAACGCCCTGGTCGCTTCAACAGCCTTCCCCGGTCACCCCGCCAGGTGCTGGATCAGGATCTTGAAACCGATGGCAAGGAGAATCAGGCCGCCGACGATCTCGATCCGGCTCTCGAAGAAGTGGCCGAACCGTTTGCCGATGTAGACCCCGGCAAAGGACAGGCCGAAGGTGATCAGGCCGATCAATGTTACGGCCAGGCAGATGGCCGACGTCAGGAGGGACAAGGTGATCCCGACGGCCAGCGCGTCGATGCTCGTCGCGACGGACAACGCCAGCAGGATCGCGAGATTCGACGGGTCGCGGTTCTTGCCCGCCGACTTGATCTCGAACGCCTCATAGATCATCTTGCTTCCGACGAACCCGAGCAGGCCGAAGGCGACCCAGTGATCCACCGCCGTGATGCAGCCCTTCAGGCCCAGACCGGCCAGAAAGCCGATCAGCGGCATGACCGCCTGAAAGGCCCCGAAGAACAGGGCCATGCGAAGGGCGTGCTTGACGTGCAGCTCGCGGTAGACGCTGCCGGTGACGATCGAAACGGCGAAGGCGTCCATCGCCAAGCCCACTGCGATCAGCAGAATCGAAACCAGATGCACATTCGAGCAGAATTCCAGCATGGCGGGAGTCCTCTATTGCGGGCAGACATCGACGACCACGATTTGCGGCCGGGCGAGGAACCGCATCTGTGGTGCGGGCCGCGGCTCCATGCCGAGCCCCCGGTTGACGTAGAGCACGGTGTCGCCGACCCGGTGCATGCCGGATTCGTACTTCTTGCCGAACTTGGAGAACGTGATCAGGGCCCCGTACCAGGGCAGGCAGATCTGTCCACCATGCGTGTGACCGCAGAGATACAGATCGACGCCGCGATGACTCACGTCCTCGATCAGATCCGGCGTGTGGAACAGGAAAAGGTCGAACCGGTCGTCGGAGAAACCGCCGATCGGGTCGGAGGGAACGTCCGCGGGAAAATAGCCCGCGCCGGTCACGGCGATGGCGTCCTGGCCCTTGGTCACGACGACCGTCTCCCGCTCCAGCGTGCGGAAGGTGCTCTCGGCGAGCACATTCAGATCCCGCCAGCGAAGGACTTCGAAATTGCCGGTCACCGCGAACTTGCCCAAGGGCGCCTCGAACCGGCAGAGCATCTGGCGCAGGCGGGGAAGACCCGCCTTGTGATTGAGGTAGTCGCCGGTGGCGACGACGACATCCGGTTTGAGCCCGTTGATGATCTGGACGGCCCGCTCCTCGTTCCGCTGCGCCACGTCGCAGTGAAGGTCGGAGATCTGCACGATGCGGAAGGTCTCGGCCTTGAGCTTTGGCGTGTGCAGAGTCAGGCTGTGCACCTCGATCCAGTTGGGCTCGATGAAATACGCGTAGAGCATGCAGCCCAACACCGTGACCAGGAGGAGATGAAGCACAATCGCCGGGACGGCCAGCAGAATCCTGCGTGCGGAGCGGCCCTTCGACCGGCGGTACACCGCGCGGACCAGCACACCAATCTCCAGGCCGCAAATCGCCAGGATCGCCAGGCCGAAGAGAAGCAGCGAAACCGATTCTCGGGGAGACAGGGGTATCATTGGGCCTTGATGATCCCCCGATTCGTGACATCCTCGGCGATCCGCTGTCCCGGCGGGACAACCAGGAAGTCCTCCTCATTCCAGAGTCCGTCCACGAACCGCTGCATCAGGCCGGGGTCGCCCGTCAGCTCGTCGCAGTTCCAGCCGAGGTATGCGGCGCAATCCCGCGTGAAGGCCTTGTAGTCCTGCGACTCGCTCAGGCCCCAGTCGACGTAGGTCGCCCATTGGTATTCCTTCATCCAGGTCTGCTCGACCTCCATGAGGTACTGGGCGTTGTCCGGGCCGTACTTCTGCCGGTACTCTTCGAGCACCTTCTCATAGCGGTCCCTGCCGGGCTGCCTGCCCGACTCGATCCAGCCGGGACTGTACCAGTAGACCCCCCGATGGCTGTCGAAGTACTCCTGGTAACGCTCCTTGGAGCCCAGCAGGACGGTGATGCAGTCGTGGGCCCTGGGGATCACGATCGGGATGCTGCTGGAGAGCCCGACGACTCCGTTGCTGCACAGGCCGTAGCCCAGCAGGGTTGCGTCGTATGCGCGGCCCTGGATGTCCTGTGTTCGTTCGAGGGCCTTCTGCACTTCAGTGCGGAGCTTGTCCGGCTCGTTGTGCAGACCCTGAGGCATCAGGACCACGTCCACGACGTTCTTCGTCCGGGCGGCGCAGAAGTACGCTTCGCGCTGCAGCACTTTGCAGGCGATCAACTGAAGCCGCTTGGCCCCGCCGGGCAAAACGCTGTAATCACTATTGCTGATCATGCTCATGGAGATGGTGGAGGATACACCAGTCAGGCAGGTTCTTCAAGGGAATCCCAAAACAGGCTCCCCCCCCCAAAGCATAGACTACAGGATCGTCTCGGACAAATCCCCCTCCCGGCCCGCCAAGATCACCGGCTCTGGAGAACCTCGATCATGGCGGCGACATTCTCGGGCCTGGCATCGCCGGGAACGTCGTGCGAGGGGGAGGCGATGTAGCCGCCGCCGGCGCCGATGAGGTCGATCAGCCGGCGAACCTCGTCGCGGACTTGCGCCACCGTGCCGAAGGGAAGCGTCCGCTGGATGCTGATGCCGCCGTAGAAGGTCAGCGCGTCGCCGTAGCGTCGCTTGATGTCGAAGACGTCCATCACCTCCGGCTGGAAAGGGTTGAAGATGTCCAGGCCGCACTCGATCAGATCGGGGAACAACTCATCGACCTTGCCGCAACAGTGGAGCATGACGAGCTTGCCCTTGGACTTCACCAGTTCGCACATCCGCCGAAAGCGAGGCTTGATGAACTCGCGCCACAGGCCGGGACCCATCAGGACGCCGCGCTGGTGGCCCCAGTCGTCGCCGAAGCGGAAGATGTCCACGTTCTTCGTGCAGGCGTTCTCGATGATCGCCAGGTTGAATTCGAGGATCCGATCGAGCAATATGTTGGCAAAGGGCTTGTCGCAGACCATCGCCATCAGGACCGCCTCCATCCCGGCCAGGGTCCAGGCCCGTTCGAAGAGCGAGAAGCCCAGGCTGACCAGCACGGCGGTTTCTCCATTCGGGCCGACCGCCTTGTCGAAGGACCGGTAGCGGGCCGGGTCGTTTGGATCGGGGAACTCGAAGGTGCGGACGTTCTCCGGCGTGACGAGCCGATTGCAGACCACGCCGATGTCTTTGTCCACGTGCCGATCCCATTGCACGCCGAACTCGTCGGCCCAGATGTCGGGGGCCACTTCAGTGAAACGCGCGTCGGGCAGATGGGGTCGCAGCCACGTGAAGCAGTTGCCCAGCTTCGCCTCGAACCCCGAGTCGCCGTAGTACGCGGCCATCTTGGCGCGGGCCGGCTGGGTGAACCGAATGTCGTAAGGCACTCTGTCGGGCGAGCGGTGACCGACCGCAGCCAAGACACGTTCTCGATTCGTCACATCCACATCCTTCCACCTGGACTTGCCTACGGTTTGCACGACTTGCACGGCCGCTTGCCGCTCTGGACGGCCTCTTCCCTGTTCTTGTAGCGAACGAGCTTGTCGGGGGAGATGTTCTGCGCCCATCGGCAGTCGGCCCGGTGGAACACGTCGCTGCTCTTGGACGCAACGAACGGGTACTCGCCCCCCGGCCCGGCGGCTTGCGGAGTTGGCTGCGATCGGTCCCCGACAGCACGTCCGGACGAATCCTGCGCGGCGTCGGACAAACGGCGAGCGGCATTCCTTGCCTCGACGAAGGCCTCGGCTTGGACGAGCACAGCCGAACAGATCGCATCGCCCGCCTTGCCTTGGGGGACGGCCGCCATCACTGGCCTGACCCGCCAGACTTCCACCAGAATGCGGCGATCCCCCCGGCCGGGCGCCGTCACAAGGCGGCACAAGGCCGTCTGCACCCGGTAGACGTACTGATCGGAGGCGGGGACCTCGACACCTTCGATATGCACGAGCAGCTTCGGCGTCGATTCCGAATCCCCCTCGGCCGTCGCAAGGCCGGCGTCGTGGAGCTTCCGCGAAACCTGGGTCTCCAGTCTCCCGCCGTCGATCAATCCCGCGACGCTCGGACTTTCCCCGGTCGCCAGAACCACCAGAAGCTGGTTGACGTCAGCCAGGACCGGATCGCCCACAATCAGCGGAGTCTCATCGATCGCCTCAGGCAGATCGGCCGCCCCGCCGAGAGCGGCCGCGGCGAGAAACACCAAGAGACACGCATGGACAGCCATCTTCTCTCCCTTCCTTCGCGTCTGTCGCAAAACGCCGCCCGCTCAAGCCGTCGCCGGCCGGTTGGCCTCTATGTCACGCCGAGCGATTTCTCCACGGCCGCTTTCATCTTGGCCAGGCCGGTCTTGGCGACCTCCAGCGCGTCCTTCTCCCAGTACGCCTGGCTGAACAGCTCCAGCGACAGGACCCGCGGGCCACCGTTGACGCGAAGCGACGCGAGGATCTGCGGCAGCGGAGCGATGCCGTCGCCCGGCATGACGCGGTCGCGATCCGCGATCCGCTCGCGAGGCGGATCGGCGGGATAGTCGTTCATGTGCAGCACAGGCAGCGCCGTCGCACTGATCGCCTTGAGACCGGCGAAATCCGAGCCGCCCTTGTAGATGTGGTACACGTCGCCCAGCAGGCAGGCCTTGGGGTGGCCGGTCTCGACGACCACGAACATACACTCGCCGAGCCGGTGGAGATTCTTGGACGGACCCCACAACTCCAGTGCCGGCGTGACGCCCGTCTGGTCGCCCACGTCCAGGATGGCCCGGTATCGCTCGGCAACCTTCATCAGGTCGAGGACGGGCGCGTCGTTTCCGTTGGCGCCGACCGGAGGCGCGGCGATCCGCTTGCCGCCGATCTGGGCCAGCAGGTCCATCTCGCGTTTGATCTGCTCGACCGCCTGGGCCCGCCTGGCGGCGTCGTCCACGATCCAGGAGGCGAAGGAGATCGCCCCCTCGACCGTCAGGCCGCGGTCTTCAATCCGTTTGCGGATGTCCGCGAGCTTGCCGCCGGCCTTGACGTACTCCTGGAGCGTCGAAACCCACGGCTCAACGGCGTTGTAGCCCGCCTCGGCGGCCGTCTCGATCTCTCTCTCCAGGCCCAGCTTCTGGCCGCGGATCGTGCTGGTGTTCAGACTGTATCGGAAGAGGCCGGCCTGTCCCGAATCGGGAGCCGCCGCAGCCATCCGCCGCCCGAACAGGACGGCGCCCAGGGCCGCGCCCGAAGCCGCCACGAAATGCCGCCGGGAAAGTCCGTCCTGCCTCATGCGCTCCTCCTACTCCCGCGTGCCCAGTTGCTGCTCGATCTCGTGCAGTTTCTCCGCCAGCAGTTCCTGCGTCTTGGCCTCGACGTTCAGCCGAAGCAAAGGCTCGGTGTTGCTCGGCCGGCAGTTGAACCACCAGTCCTTGAAGTCCACCGTGACGCCGTCGAGATGGTCCACCTTCCCATCGCCGTAGCGACGGGCCAGCTCCTCCATCCGCAGTTCCTTGTTGTCCACGTGGAAGTTGATCTCGCCGCTGCTTACATACCGGCGCAGCGGCTTGATCAGCTCACTCATCGGCCTGCCCTTTTCGTCGATCAGGCTGAGCGTGTGCATGAGCATGATCGCGGCCGAGTCGGCGTA
>JAAYVJ010000003.1 GCA_012517265.1 Planctomycetota bacterium
AGGAGTGGCTCGTGACCCGTGGCCCGTGCCCCGATTAAGAGCGTGTTCGTTGCGCCGATCTTGTCCGCCAGGGGTTCGATGAAGCCGCCTTTGCGGCGGACGTACTCCAAGGCGCTGTGCTTGTGCGGGATCGTGACGCTGAAGCCGCGGAAGTCCAGCCACGGCCGGGCCAGGAGGTTGTCGAGGAACGCGTCGAACTCCGCCTGCCCCCCCTGGACCAAGAGCGGCAGGTAGAGCCTGTTCATCCCTTTGTCCGCGAAACACGCGTTGTGAATGGCCGGGCTCTTCGAGTGGCCGACGGGGTCGGCGATCACGCCGAAGAGTTCCGTCCCGGCGTCGACCGTATCGAATCGGTACAGACCCTTGAGCATCTGGGCGGTCAACTGGCCCGGCGCGGTCGCCGCCTGCTTGTCGAGGCAGGCAAAGGTCACGAACGAACCCAATTTGGCAGCCAGTACCCGGCTGATCAGTCCCGCTTCGCCCATGCACAGCACAATCCGCTCGCCCCGCGTTTCGTGGAGCAGGTCGAAGGCTTCGAAGCAATCGTTGATGTGCCCGGCGGTGTAGACCAGCTTCGGGATCGCGTCGGGATGGGTGCGCGCAATTTGCCGGTACAAGCCGCTCAGATCGGGGAATCGGCCCGAGAAGTCGTGGGTCGAGAGGATCAATCGCGTCCGCGGATGAGCGGCCAGGACGGTTCTGATGCTGTCGCCGACCTCAGGCCGGACGAAACTGGCGTACTCCACGTCGATGAAATCGGCCCCCGCTTCAACCGCCGCGTGCAGGACCCGCATCCGCAACTCCTCGGGATGCCCCCCTGCGCCGCCTTCCTTTGGATCGCGACAGGTCACGATGGCCGGCGTTCGGCCCCGTCCGGCGTCCCGGACCTCGCGGATCAGGGCCGCGACGGACTGTGGGTCCAGCGGATTGAGATAGTCGGTCCGCAATTCGAGCATTTGGGCCCCGGCGGCGATCGCCTCCCGCACCTGCCGCGTCGCCCGGCCCAGGTCCTCCGCCGATATGGGAATTGCCAGATAGGTCGTCATGGCCCAGAGATATAGCAGCCGCAGCCAGGCAAGGCAAGCGTCAAGATCCACGTGAGGATACGCCCTCGGCACAAAAGCGTTGCATTTCCGAGCCGGTTCGAGTAGAATCCTGCCCTTCGGGTTTCACCACGATCGTGCAATCGCCCGTTCATAGTGTTGGCTATGCTGTGAAGTCGGATTATGCCGGATATGCGGATTAAGGTCCCCGGTACGCCGGAGACAGAGTACGGAATCGTCATCGGGTCGGGCATCCTGCCCTCGGCGTGGGCGCAGATCAAGGCCGCTCATGCTCAATTCAATCGGTTCGTCGTCACCGACGAACGCGTGGTCGCGGCGGGACACTTGAACGCCCTGCTCGGCGGCCGCCCCGCCCCCTACTTCACGATCACGCCCGCGGGCGAGATCTCCAAGACGATCGACACCGCCGTGGCGATCATCGAGGCGATGGAAAAGGCCTACCTCGGCCGGGACACGGTCGTCATCGCCCTGGGCGGCGGCACCGTGGGCGACATCGCGGGCTTCGCCGCCGCGATCTTCAAACGCGGCGTCCCGGTCGTGCAGATCCCGACGACGACGCTGGCCCAGGCCGACTCCGCCATCGGCGGCAAGACCGGCGTCGATTCCAGCGTCAGCAAGAACGCCTTCGGCGCCTTCTGGCACCCCGCGGCGGTCTACATCGACGTGGCGGTCGTTGCGACCCTGGACGACCGGCAATATCGCTCGGGCCTCGTGGAATCAATCAAACACGGCCTGATCGCCGACGCGGGCTACTTCGAGTTCATCGAGAACCACATCGACGAGATCCTCGCCAGGGACCCCGAGACGCTCATGACCCTCGCCAGGAACAACTGCCGGATCAAAGGCGGCGTGGTCGAGGAGGACCCCTTCGAGAAGAACAAACGGCGAATCCTCAACTACGGCCACACGGTCGGCCACGCGGTCGAAGCCGCCAGCAACTACGAGATGCTCCACGGCGAGGCGGTCGCGATCGGCATCATCGCCGCCGGACGGATCGAGACCGAATTGGGCCTGTCGAAACCTAGCCAACTCGACAGAATCCGAGCGGTCTTCGAAAGGCTCGGCGTCCCGACCCGAATCCCTGCCGACATGCCCCCAGAGAAACTGCTCGACCTCATGCGGCACGACAAGAAGGCGGTCGATCAATGGCCGAAATTCGTCCTCCTCGACCGCATCGGCCAAGCCCACTACGAAGCCGGCCAGTACGCGGTGCGGGTCAGTCGGGATCTTGTGGAAAGAACACTCCGACAACTCACATGATTCAGCGATGATTCACCCGTGCGTCAACCCCCATCAGCCGGTGCAGGGTTTCGCCGACAGTTGGCCCCACATCGGACGGTGGTCCGAGAGGTAGTACCGCAGGTAGGTCTGGAAATCCTTGGCGTTTCTGCCCTCCTGCCAGAGGTCGGGAAAGACCACGCCGTCGTAGTCAAAGACGCCTTTGAGGCCGGTGAAGCAGTTTCGCGTCGTCTCGGGCAGGAACGCCATCCGCTCGTCGTTGCCCGAGGCGTCCGACATCACGACACGATAGGACTTGGGCAGTTCGTTGTGAATGGCGAACAGATCCGCGAAGTTCTCCCGGCATTCCTGGATCGCGACGACGTCAAACCAGTTCAGGATCTCCGCGATGAGGGTCCGGTCAGGGCTGCGCAGCTGCTGGGCCCCCAGGTTGGCGATGTTCCAGGTGGCGACCGGCAGCTTGTCCTTCTGCTTCTTGGGGATCGCGCGAACCTGCTTGTGCTTTCGCAATCGGGCGATCTCCTGGTCCACGTCGTAATCGAAAACGAACTTCGGTTTTGGAAATACGGGTATGTCTCACCTCCACGGATCAGCGAGTCATAAGAGCCCCGCAGGCCCGTCAGATCGGTCAGTCTCTTCTCTCCGGGGCAGTCGCCATCATCCGCAATCGGTTCATCGACCTTCGCCAACCGCGTTCATGGTAGCGTCACACGC
>JAAYVJ010000280.1 GCA_012517265.1 Planctomycetota bacterium
GTTCCTCGAACTGGCCATCGACGTCATCCAGCGGCAGGGGCGGACGATCCTGTTCAGCTCGCACATCCTGGCCGACGTCGAGCGAATCGCCGACCGCATCGGAGTCCTCGTCGCGGGCAAGCTCGTGGTCGATTGCAGTCTCGACGAGCTCAAGAGCCGGGTCAAGAAGCTGCGGGTGATCTTCCCCGAGCGGACGCCGGAGGGCCTGACCCTCACCGACATCATCAATAAGTGGGCTTTGGGCCGGGAGATGGTCCTGGCCGTCGCCAAGTGGAATCAGCAGAAGCAGTCGATTCTGGCGACGTTCCGGCCCGAGAGCTGCACGGAGGTGCCGATGACCCTCGAAGACATCTTCATCGAGTGCACAAGGCCGGCGTCGGCCGTGATGCCGCAGGAAAGCGAGGTGTAACGTGCTCACTTTGATTCGACGGGAGATCGCCGACAACCTATTGTACGTGGTGCTCGTCGGCATTGTCGTGGCTTCTGCGATCTGGATCAGCGTCTATGGAATGCTCTGGGCCCAGGAGCCGGAGATGGTGGGGATGGCCGCGGGGTTATTCGTCCCCCTTGCTCTTCGGGTACTTCGGCCTGGGCGCCACGCAGATGTACGGCGATCGGGCCCTGAGGCGATTCTTCACCATCAAATGGGGTGTGAAGGCATCCGGCGTGGGAAGGGGCCGGAGTAAGCCAAGGACAAGGTCGTCGAGCCGATCCAGATCGTCGCCATCTGGATGAACCCCATGATCCGCTTCACGTTCCCAAGCCATCGTTCTGGCGATGGTTGGAGGGCGCAGGCGGTCAGTGCGGATTACGTGTTCGTCCTCGACGCCTCCGGCCGGATCGACCGCCTGGATCTGCGGACGCTCGAGTATGCGGGTTTGGCGGGCCGACTGTCGTCGCCGGTTTCTCCGATCGGCTCCACGTGGACTTCCAGGCCCATCGATCTGGCCGCCTATGGCGTCTATGGATTCGAGGTCGCTCGTGGGGATTCGCCGGAGCAGGTTGATGAGATCTCGCCGGTTCAGACGGAGGAAACGGGCTCTCCGGCCAATGGAGTGTGATGTCGAAGGTCTGTGGCGGCAGACGCGGGGTGTGATCGTTGTTCGATGTCACGCTTCCGACTTCAGACATCTCACTTCCCACTTTCTTGCGTTACTCCCATCGGGTCTTCGGCCTTATATGGGCAAGGACTGTTCCGATGAGCGACAATAGCGGATACATCCAGTTTCTTGACGGGGCCCGGGCGGGCGAACAGGCCGCCATGGGCCGGCTGGCCACGCTGGTCTGGGAGCAACTGTACCCCTTCATCTTCCGGACCACGCTGGACCGCGACGCGACCGAAGACCTGATCCAGGAGACTCTCCTGGCGATGCTCCATCAGCTCGGTTCGCTCCGCGATCCCGAGCGGTTCTGGCCGTGGATCTACCGCATTGCGTGGAGCAAGATCCGCGATCGCCTCCGCGACCGGCGAATGCGGTCCCTGTACGAGCGGATGCGGCTCCGCGAGTGGGGCGACGAAACCATGATTTGTGCCGACGAGATCGGGCCGCTGGAGGCCCAGGTTCGCCAGGAGACTCTGCGGGAGGTCTCGATCGCCGTTTCGCAGCTCAATCGGCGGCAGCGGGATGTCCTGCACCTGCGATGCTATGAGGATCTGTCGTACACGGAAATCGCCGAGCGGGTGCAGACCACACCGCAGAGGGCGAGAGTTCATTTTCACCGGGCCAGACAATCCCTCCGCAAGCAGCTTGCCTGCCATGCATAGGGGCCTCCCTTTCGTTGCGGTTCTCACTTCTTGACGACGCCGGCGACGCCGCCTGAGGTCAGAGTCGCGATGTTCGTGAGGATGCGGGGCAGCGCCAGCCCTCCCCGGCAGGCGAGATACTTGGGCTGCCACAGGGGAGTGAACTTCTCCTTGTATTGCCGCAGTCCCTGGAAGTTGTAGAAGTGCTCCCCGAGGCGAAAGACCAGGGCGCCCGCCTTCGACCACGTGGACGCCAGCGCA
>JAAYVJ010000281.1 GCA_012517265.1 Planctomycetota bacterium
CATGACGCTTCAGCAGGCGGTGTCGCCGCTGTTGAATGGCGTGGGGCCCGTTCCGCGAGTCGTGGTCGTTCCGGCCAAGCCGGCTCCTCGCAGTCCGTTCCAGCCGCCGTCATGGATTCCGACGGTTCCGACTCCGCCGGCCCCGCCGACTCCGCCGGGAAGACCCACGTGGGTTCCCAGTGGTCCGGCCAGGATGCGCTAGTTAAGCTCGCTGTGTCCTTGCGGGCCTCTGTTCGGACAGAGGCCCGCATTTTGCATGCGTACGCTTGATTTGCCGAGGAGTGGTGACTCCCCCAAGGAGGTGGTCTGCCTACTATCGTGAGGCGGAGGGGAGTTTTTGCGGGCGTTGGTGATTCCAACCGATGTCACGACATGGGTTTGGAATGAGAGAGGATGCGTAGGCGGCCAACTGAGGAGGCTGCTGTCGCATCGGTGGTAGATAGAGGAGAGAACTGTGAACTCCGTGACAAGTGCCTTCTGGCGTCTCGGGAAGGTGCTGAACCTCTGGGTGTGCGCGCTGTGCGTGCCGCTGGCGTTATCGGCATTCTTTCTGTCCGGTTGCTCCGATCGCGTTCGCATGCCCACGCAGGATCAATTGGCTGCCTTCGAGCGGGCCGCGGCCATCGAACCCACGGTCGATATGGACCGCATCCGCAAGGCCAAGCTTTCTACCGGGCCCTATCGTGTTGTCCCTGGCGATGTCCTCGAATTTACGATGCCTTCGCTCCTGCGCGCGGTCACTGCCGCGGAGGTGCAGGCGGCGCAGACCCCCACCCGCCAGGAAGCCCCCTATATCTGTCGGGTCAGCAACGCCGGGACGATCACGATGCCGGCGATCGGGGAACTCAAGGACATCGCCGGACTCTCGCTGGCCCAGATCGAAGAGAGAATCGTCGCCGCTTACGAGCGACATGTGATTCTGCGTCCCTCGGTCTTCGTCCGTGTGCTGGAATACAAGACTGTCAAAGTCTATATCGCCGGCGCGGTGGAGAAGCCCGGCGTCTATACCCTCAAGTCCGATCAGATGACCCTGGTCTCGTTGCTGACCGAGGCCGGAGGCATCGCGGTCCCCAAAGGCGAGCGAGAGACCGCTGCCGGGGCCACGATCGTACGGATCGTGCGTGCCGCCGAACAACCGGCCGGCCGGCCGGCCGAGCCGAATAGGCCCGATGGCGAGAACGGCGGCAATTCCGACAGCGTCATCTCTGCCACGGTCGCGGCGTGCGACGAGCACGAGAAAGATTGCGCCGGGCAACCTGCGATCACACTGCCGGTGGTCGGCATGAGCATTCCGTTTCAGGACGTGTCGCTGGAAGAGGGGGATACGGTGATCGTCGAGCAGGTGCAGGTGCCTCTGTTCACGGTCGTCGGTTTGGTCAACAAGCCGGGCAACTACGAGTACCCGCCCACGGCTCGCTACAATCTGATGCAGGCAATTGCGTTTGCCGGAGGCCTGGAAATGGTGTCCGACCCCCGGTACGCAACCATCTATAGGCTCACGCCGGAAGGATCCATCGTGCGCGTCGCCTTCCGACTCGTCGAGCACGAAGAACTCACGGAGGCCATCAACATTCCCATTCGACCGGGCGACGTCGTGGCGATCGAGCATACGCCGCGAACCCGCATGAACACCATGCTTCGCAACATGGTCCACTTCAACACAGGCCTCTACATCCAGGGCAGAGACCTGTGGGATTCGAACTGATGAATGCATGCGGCGCCCCCGCCAAGGTGAGGACATGAACGGCACAAACAACCCCAGTCTTCCTGAACAACAGGCCGATCCGGTGCAGGCGGGTGACTTCTTCGAAGGATTCTCGGAGAGTCTCTTCGAGATCGCCTGGCGTCGTCGCTGGACGATTCTCCTGACGGTGGTCGCGGCGCTGGCCGGCGCAATCGTGTATCTTCAAAAGGCCACGCCGCTCTATAAGAGCACGTCGCGAGTCTATGTGGAGCAGTCCACGCCCCGGATTTTCCGCGATTCCGACGAGGGGATGCTGTCGCGTTCCACCAATTACCTGTACACGCAGGCCGAGCTCCTGGAGTCGGCCCCCATCCTCTCGGCGGCGATGAAGACCGGCCGGATGGAGCAGCTCCGATCCTTCCAGACCGCCAGCAACATCATGGGGGCCCTGCGCCGCGGCCTCGACACGGTCGTCGGCAAGAAGGACGAATTGATCAGCGTCTCGTTCATGTCCCCGTATCCGGAAGAAGCGGCGCACGTGGTCAACACGGTCGTCGACGCCTACGTGACGTTCCACGGCCAGCGCAAGCGCAACACTTCCGGGGAATTGCTCAAGATCCTCACGGAAGAGAAGACCAAGCGGGACGCGGAACTGGACACGAAGCTCCAGGCGATGATGGAGTTCAAACAGAAGAGCGAGGGACTGGCTCTGGGGACCGACCAGGACAACAACGTCATTCTTCGGGACTTCGAGCAGGTCCAAAACGCGCTGACCCAGGCGCACCTGGCCACCATCGAAAGCAAATCGTTCTACGAGGCGACCAAGAAGATGGAGAACGACCCTGCCGGCCTGCGGCAGTTCGTTGAGGCGCAACGATCGCGCAACACGTATTTCTCCACGGCCAGCGAGATCTCCTCGTTGCGGGCCGAACTGAAGCGACTGGAGCGGGACAAGGCCGATTGCCTCCAGCAACTCAAGTCCGACGCGCCGGCGATCAGTGCCCTGGACGCCGAAATCTCGCAGATTGAGAAGCAGATCGCCGATCTGGACAGCGACTTCGCCAGGAGCCATCTGGCGGTGGCCCAGCAGGAATACCAGGCCGCCCTGGCCAGAGAAGAGGAGTTGGCCAAATCCGTCGAGGAGAAGCGTCAGCAGGCCATCGTGCTGAACAATCAGGTCTCGCAGTACACGCTCCTGCAGTCGGAGTACGAGCAGACCAGGAAGATGTGCGATCTGCTGGATGAGCGAATCAAGGAACTGAGCGTCATCGAAGAGACCGGCGCTCTGAACATCACGGTTCTGGAGACGGCCGAGCCGGCGCTGGAGCCGTCGGAGCCGCAAAAGCCCAAGGCTATGGCGATGGCTCTGGGCCTGGGCCTGTTCGCCGGCGTCGGCCTGGCCTTGCTGCGGGAGTGGAAGGACCAGCGGCTGCGGTCGGCGGAAGAGATCTCGGCTTTGCTGGCTCTGCCGGTCGTCGGGGCTGTTCCGACGATCAACGTCCCCCGAGGGGAGGCGGGCGCGCGCGGCCAGCGGATCCTGACGCATCCGGATTCGCGGGAGGCCGAGGCGTTCCGCACGCTGCGGACCGCGGTCTTCTTCGGCGTGCCGAAAGACGAGGCCCGCACGATCGTGGTCACGTCGCCGGCGCCCGGGGAAGGCAAGAGCACCGTTGTGAGCAACCTGGCCATCGCGATGGCCCAGGCCGGTCAGCGGGTTCTGCTGATCGACGCGGACTTCCGCCGGCCCACCCAACACAAGATCTTCAATCTCGACCGCCTGGCTCGAGGCCTCAGCGCGGTGCTGGCCGGCCAGATGCCCCTGGAGGAAGCGATCGAGCGCAGCGGCATCGCCAACCTCGACGTGCTGACCTGCGGTCCGGACGTGCCCAACCCCGCCGAGATCATCGGCAGCCAGTCGTTCGCCGAGGTCGTCAAGCGGCTCAGCGAGGACTACGACCGGATCCTGATCGATTCGCCCCCGGTGGCGGCGGTCACCGACCCGCTGATCCTGGCGGCCCTGTGCGATGTGACTATTCTGGTGGTGCGCGCCGAGCAATCCATGCGGCGGGTGAGCATGCAGGCCCGCGACAGCCTGGCGAGCGTGGAAGCCCGCATCCTGGGCGTCGTGGTCAACGACGTTCCGCTCAAGAGCGGCCGCTATGGCTACTACGGCGGCTACGGATATCGCTACTACGGCCAGTACGGCAACGGCAAGCAGAAGAAGTCCCGCCCCAAGACCACCGTGGCGGTCGAGGCCCGCGAGATCGCCGTGCCGCTCAAGGAGTATCGTGCCACGAGGACCAAGCCGGAGAAGGCCCCGACCGGCACGACGAACGCTTCGATCACGTTGTCGGAGTTCTGGAAGGACGTGGCGAGAGATCGACGAGGGAGGCTAGAAGATGATTCCTCGAAGCAAACGTCAGTTTGAGGCATCAGGACGTTCTCTGCCGACCGGCCCGACAGCCGGTTTCACGGACGTCCACTGCCACTGCTTGCCCGGGCTCGACGACGGACCTTCGGACCGGATCAAGACGCTGGATCTCTGTCGCGCCCTGGCGGCCGACGGGATCGAGACCGTCGTGGCCACGCCGCACCAGTTGGGACGGTTCGAGGGCTGTTACGACGCCGGGACGATCCGCGACGCCGTCGCGGAACTCAACGGCTCTCTGCGAGACGCGGGGATCCCGCTGACCATCCTGCCGGGCGCGGACGTGCGGCTGGACGAGCGCATCCCGCGACTGATCGAGACCGGCGACGTCCTGACCGTGGCCGACCGCCGGCGATATCTGCTGCTGGAACTGCCTCACGAGGTCTTCATCGATCCGCAGAGCCTGTTGCCCGGCCTGGCCTCGATCGGTGTGGCCGCGATTCTCACCCATCCCGAGCGCCATGTGCATCTGGCCCGCAACCCGGGGCTGGTCGAACGCTGGGTGGAGTTCGACATGTGTCTTCAACTGACCGCCGGCAGCTTCGGCGGAGGTTTCGGACAACTCAGCCAGGATGCGGCCTGGACATTCGTCTGCGCGCCGATGCCGATTCTCGTAGCCACCGACGCCCACGACACCGCGGGCCGCTCGCCGCGGATGTCGGAGGCCTACCGCCTGCTGGCCCGGCGGCTGGGGACGGATTCGGCGAGAATCCTGTGCGTCGAGAACCCCCGCAGGGCGGTGGAAGGGAAGGAACTGCTGATGTTGGCCAGGGACGACATGCCCAGGGAGGTCATCCGGTGATCGCGCACGGCTTCGGCCTCATGGGTGTGCACCGATCGAACAGCCGTCTGGACTGGGCGGTGGAAGGTCTGCTGATCGCGCTGCTGACGTTCATGCCTCTGGCCTTCGGGGCCGTCCAGCCCTGGAGCGAGCAGGTCGTCGTGGTTCTGGCGGCGGCCCTCGTCGTGGCGTTCGGCGTCCGGATGGTTCTTTCGCCCGGAACCGGAATCGCCTGGACCTGGGCCTATCTGCCCCTGATCGTGTTCCTGCTGGTCGCTGCGGTCCAGTTGGCGCCGCTGCCTGCCTCCTGGGTTTCGGCGGTCTCGCCGCACACCGCGTCGCTCAAGACCGAGTTGCTCGCCGATCTGCCCGATTCCCCAAGCCTTCTGGAGAAGATGACGCTGAGCTTCTATCCCCATGCGACGCGCCATGACTTGCGTCTGGTGGTGGCGGTGGCGGCGGTCTTCGTCGTCGTGGTCAATTTCTATCGCGACTCCGCGAGGATCAAACGCCTCCTGGCCGCGATCGCCGCGATCGGCGGGGCGGTCGCCCTGGTGGCCCTGGCCCAGGACCTGGCGGGCAACGGCAAGATCTTCTGGTTCGTGCCCTGCTACGACGGGGCCCGTTCCGGCCCGTTCATCAATCACAGCCACTACGGCCAGTTCATGAACCTCTCGATCGGGGCGGCGTTGACCCTGCTGTTCGTGCGGGTGCACGAGTCCTTCAGCGGCCGTTCCGTCACGCCCGCCCGCGTGGCCGAGTACTTGGGCTCGCCCGAGGCCAGGAGCACCAAGCTGCTGCTGGCGATGGTCGTCGTCGGCATCGCGACGGTGTTCGTCTCCCTGAGCCGCGGCGGCATGCTGAGCATGTTGATCGCCGCAGGCTTCACCACGCTGATGCTCTCCTGGCGTCAGTCGCTCCGCGGCCGGGGCTGGATCATGGTCCTGCTGGCCCTGGGCGCGTTCCTGTGCGTGTTGTGGGTCGGGTTCGACGAAGTCTATGATCGCCTGGCCACGCTCGGCAAGGTCAATGAAGCCGAGGGCGGCCGCTGGCAGATCGTCAAGGACATCGCCCTGGCCTGGACGAAGTTCCCGCTCCTGGGCGCGGGCCTGGGCACGCACGAGGTCGTCTACCCGATGTTCGACCGCTCGACGATCGCCTCCTGGGCGATGCACGCCGAGAACGAGTACGCCCAGGCGGCCGAGGAGACCGGCGCGATCGGCCTGGCGGCCCTGGTCCTGTTCGGCGTCGTGGTCTGGATCAACTACGCCCGCTCGATGAACGTCGCATCGGCCCCGATCCGCTCGGCGGCCTACGGCCTGGGCTTCGGCCTGCTGGCGATCCTGATCCACAGCCTCAGCGACTTCGGCCAGCACCTGCCGGCCAACGCCATGCTCTCAGCGATCACCTGCGCCCTGCTGATCGCGCTGGCGAAAGTGAAAGACGGTAGAAAGTGTCAAGCCTCCAGTGGGAAGCGTGATGATGCGGACCGGATCTGGCCGCTTTCTGCTTCCAGCTTGCGACTTCCAACCTGGTCGTTTGTCCTGGTTCCCCTGCGTGCGACGGCCCTGATCGCAGCGGTCGCCGCCTTCGCCTGGGCGATCCACGGCGCCGATCGGGCCCGCGTGGCCGCGGCGCACTGGAACCAGGTCCTCGGGGCCGCGAAGTCGCTCGATCAGCAGCAGTGGATCGCGGCCGAAGAGACGTATAACATGCTCTTCGACAACGCCGCCGCAGCGGTGGAGGCCGAACCGGGCAACATGCACTACCGCCACTGGCTGGCCGCCTACAAGTGGCAGTCCCTGGCGCCCTACATGGACCCCAACACCGGAAGCCTGCAGGATCGTGCGCTGCCCTGGGCCCGCATGGTCGTGGACGACCTCCATGCGGCCCGGCCATTGTGCCCGACGTTCGGCCAGACCTGCTGCCTGGCCGGCGAGATCGAGAAGTTCATTTTGATGGATCCCAAGGGCGCCGGCCACATCCACATGGGCTACAGGCTCGCCCCGTGCGACGCGACGGCGTGTTTCGCCGCCGCCCGGTGCGACGCCGACGAGGGGAAGGCCGACGAGGCCTTCGCCAAGCTCTCCCGAGCCGTCCGACTCGACGGCGGACTCTTCTCCCGGGCGGTCGCCCTGTGCATCGAACAGCTCAGGCGGGCCGATCTGGCCGTGGGCTTGGCTGGGGACGACCCCGGTCGCCTGGCCCAGGTGGGCAACGCCCTGACGGCCGCCGGCGTGCAGACGCTTGTCGCGACCGCCGGGCCGGGGATCGTCGATCCGAACGCCCCGCAGACGCTGGCCGAGCAGGCCAAGGACCGGGCGTTCGAACAGCTCCGCGTCCGATGCGAGGCCCCTGATGCGCCTGCCTCGGCCCACGCCTCCCTGGCCGGCTACTACCAGCGCCAGGGCGACCGGGACGCCGCGGTCGCACAGTACCAGCGGGCCTTGATGAAAGACTACGACCAAGTGAGCTGGCATTACGCGCTGGCCCAGTTGTATGCGCAGATCGACCGCGTGGAGGACGCGATCCGCGAGGCGAGGATCTGCCTTCGCTTGCGTCCGGACCATGCGGCGGCAAGGAAGTTGATCGAGCAGTTGTCCGTGCGTCCCAAGGACGCCGGCCGGCCGCTGTCCGTGGCCAGGTGACGCCGCCCGCGAGGGCCAGACGTGCCGGGCCGGATGATTGCAGGGAAGGAATGCCGCCAGGGAAAGGTGATGCCAATGCGTTTGGGGTGTCGGGCAGATCGCCCGCGTCGGCTGTCGCCGACGGGGACGGAGTGCGCCCGGACGCGGAAACGACGGAAAGGGACGAAGGACTGGACGAGAGAAGGGTGAAACCCAGACAAGAGAGGGAAGGCTATGGAGAGCGCATCTCCCCATGCACAGGGACATCACATGGCGAGCGAGAACGAGCGGTGTGTGCGGTTGCCCCCGCAAGGGCGGGGAAGACTGGGTGAGCCGTGGCGACGGGATGTCCAGCAGATCATGATCCTGGTGCACCATCTGGCCGGTCTGCTCAAGTCGCAGCACCTGACGCTGCTGACGGAGCAGTTGGAGCAGGCGGGGTACCGAGCAGTCGCTTCGGCCAGGACCATCGAGGACGACGGCCGGGGATTCATCAAGATCGCCCGAAGCTGCGTTCAGGAGCTGGAGTACCAGCTCCTCCTGGCCCGCGAGGCGGGCCTGCCCAACCGCAGGGCGCACGAGCCGATGCAGAACGAATTCCACGAGATCCGCCGCATGCTGGCCGCCTGCATTCGAAGGATGCGGGCCAGTGCGAAGGTACAAACGTAAGAACGCGAAACAGACGGCGGATTCCAGAATGTCGGGTCTGCACTCTGCCGGCGTTTGGATTGCCCGCCTCGGCATCGGGACGGTATTATCGGGCACGGGGATCTCCGTGCTCCACAATGGCCCCGGCGGATGCAGAATACGTATTTGTACCAATTGTCGCCGTGGACGCCGTCTGGTACAATGATAAAAATGGAGTGACGAGTTGCACAGACGTGGACCAAGGTCTCGCGTCCCGCAATTCAGGGGCCTTTCGGATGAGGGACTTCCCCACGGAGCGATGGCGTTTGCCCAAGGGGTCGCCGATTTCGATATGCCGCAGGGGGCCAAGACACCGATTGAGAATGCCTCGGCGCTGGGGTTGCGCCGTCGTGACGGAGATGCAGGCCCCGGGCGGCGGACGGATGTCGCCGACGGGGACGGAGTCCGCCCCGAGCCGGGCAAGCAGGGCCCCGGTGGGATGATCGGGGTTCGAGAGTACACCGCGGCAACGACGACTCAATCGTCCATCATCAAGTAAATTGTAGATTGTAGATTCTCAATGACCACCTATCTGGCCGTCTATCTCGGTTCGCTGATCCTGGCCCTGCTGGCCACGCCCGCGGTCATCTACCTGGCGCGGCGGATCGGAGCGGTGGATCGGCCCGGCGTGCGGACGATCCACAAGAGGCCGACGCCCCGGATCGGGGGCGTCGCGATCTTCATCGCGGCCACCGTCATGATCGGGTCGGTCGTCTTCGTCAACAATAACATCGGCGAGGCCTTCCGCAGCGTCCGCCTCCAACTGGCGACCCTCCTGGCCTGCTGCGGGGCGATCTTCGCGGTCGGACTGGCCGACGACCTCAAGGGCCTGCCCGCCCGCGTCAAGTTCCTGGCCGAGTTGCTGGCCGCGATCGTCCTATGCATCGCGGGCGTGCGGATCACCGACATCGAGCTGACCAGCCAGTGGGTCCTGCCCCTGGGCGGCTGGGGATGCCTGCTGACCATTCTCTGGATCGTGGGCGTCACCAACGCGGTGAATCTCAGTGACGGCCTGGACGGCCTGGCCGCCGGGATCTGCTCCATCGCCTGCGGCGTGATCGCGATCTTCGCCGTCCACAGCGGCGTGACCGTCATGGCCGTCTTCATGCTGGCCCTGCTGGGCAGCCTGTCGGGGTTCCTCGTCTTCAACTTCAATCCGGCCCGGATTTTCATGGGCGACTGCGGAAGCCTGTTCCTGGGCTTCACCATCGCCGCGGCCAGCGTCATGTGCATGACCAAGTCCGCCGCGATGGTCGGACTGGCCCTGCCGGCCCTGGCCCTGGGCATCCCGATCTTCGACACGCTGTTCTCGATGCTCCGGCGGTTCCTGGAGCGACGCTCGATGTTCGCCCCGGACCGCAGCCACTTCCATCACAAGCTCCTGGACCTGGGTCTTCAGCAGAAGCACGCCGTCCTGACGATCTACCTGGCGACCCTGGCGGCCGCCGGAATGGGCCTGTTCATGCTGGTCAGCGAGGACCTGGGTGTCCTGCTGATCTTCGCCTGCGTCCTGCTGCTGATCGTGCTGCTCTTCCGCGTGGTCGGCGCCGTCCGCCTGCACGAGACGGTCGACCGGCTCCGCGACAAGCACGTCACGGCCCAGTGCCAGCGGAACGAACGCAAGACCTTCGAGCACATGCAACTCCGCTTTCGCCAGGTGCAGGGCGAGAAGCAGTGGTGGCAGGCGGTCTGCGAGGCCGCCGATCGGATGGACTTCGCCTGGGTCGCCCTCAAGACGACGCACGCGGACGGCCGGGTCGAGGAGGAGATCTGGCGTGCCGCCCAGACAAGGCCGGACCTGTCGCGGATCGTGACGATGACGATCCCCCTGGAGGAAAACCCCGACGGCGCGACGCGGCAGTTCGAGATCGCCATCTGCGCCAACGGATCGCTGGAGGCCGCCGGCCGCCGCGCGACGCTCTTCAGCCGCCTGCTCGATGAGAGCGTAGCGCGCAAAGCGTCGTGCGGGATGCGTCAGGCGTCAGAGGTCTTGCGCACCACCCAAGACACATAACGCAGGACGAATGGATTTGCCACAGAGGGCACAGAGGTAGATCTCTTTGGGATCGTGGATGTGTGGATGCGTTCCGCCGCGAGTTCTTGGTTCCTGGTTATCAGTCGCGGGGAACTGCGAACAAATGACAATGAACCCGGCCTGCGGCCGTCACGCTTCAACGCTTATACGCTTTCACGCTTCCACGCGGCCTTCGGCCGCTTCGGATCACGGAGGGGCGATTGACTTCAGGGTCCGGGCCCTCTATACTCAGGGCATGCAGATGTTCGATCCAACAACGCTCGACGCCGTCCCTTGGCCCCAA
>JAAYVJ010000282.1 GCA_012517265.1 Planctomycetota bacterium
CAACACAAAACCCGTCCCTACACGAGTCGCTTACATTGCGGGAGGTGAGGGCGGTCTCCAGCCAGCAATCGCGCGAGATCCGGATGAGCCTTTTCTTGTTGCCTTGGCCGTTGCGGCGAGGTATTGTCTTCGCGTCGGGCGAACCCCTCACTGTGTGGCGTGACGATGAAGGAGCAACCCCCTATGTCGGGCACACACCCGCTGTTGGACGAATTGGACTCTTCCCTCTCGGGGGTCATAGCGAGCGAGCCGGTCACGTTTGCCGGTGCTTGGCAGCCAGCTACGCGCCGGACGCATCTCCAACCCGACGGTCGCGGTACCGAGGTTCTCGTGGAGGGCATATGTGTCCGATGGACCGGCTCGCTGACGAGCAAGGCGCCGATTGTGTGCGTTGGCTTTCTCCTCACACGGGACACGCTGCACTGGGTCAAGTCCGCTCTCGCCGACGTGAGTCTGCCGGTGACTGTGTCTTTGTATGCGTATGCGGATCAATCACTGGACAAGAAGGCTTTTGCCCTGGACAAGGCGACTTTTTCTCCCATCGTGGGCGACGCATGTCTTCCCGCTCCGCCCGTCCCCCGCGTCGCTGATTTGACTCAGGCCTGCACACTTGGAGTCGCAGAGCAATTCACTGGGCGTGTGTCCTGTCTTGCCGGTGCGCCCGGCGTGTCGTTTCTGGTGCTCGCTCTGCCCGCCGGCGTCGTCAAATTCGGTCGTAACCGTCTATGGCATCTACGGGACACTCTTGCGCCACTCGTATCACCCCCCGTTCGCGAACTCCTCACGAGGCGACGAAGCGTTAGCATCCCTGCGGACGCTTGAGGCAGTTGATGGTCCGCGTTCAGCGTGTTCTCACTTTGGGTTGACAGAACTCAGCGTGTCAGTTATAATCTAGACAGTCTAGATGGAGTGTATGCTATGAGTCACATTTGGCAATTGCAGGAAGCCAAGAACAAACTCAGCGAAGTCGTCGAGGCAGCATTGAACGACGGCCCGCAGGTGATCACGAGACGCGGCGCTGATACCGCCGTCGTGCTCTCTTATGCCGAATACCGCAGACTGCTCTTGACCCAGAAGAAGCTGTCTGATTTCTTCAGAGAGTCGCCGCTCGCTGGCGTCGAATTGGATTTGACCCGGGACTCCAGTCCGGCTCGCACGGACGTGGCCCTATGAGATATCTCTTGGATACGAACGTCATTTCGGAGTTGATCGCCAAACACCCCAACGAGCGAGTCATTCAATGGCTCGATCAGCTTGATCCGGCCAGCGTTTATCTCAGCGTGATCACGATTGGCGAGCTTCGCAAGGGGATTGAGAAGCTGTCAGAGTCAAGCCGGAAAGGCGAACTTCAGAGCTGGCTCACCGATGACTTGCTGATCCGTTTCGGAGATCGGATCTTGGTGTTGGATCTGGAGGTGATGTTGGTGTGGGGTGAATTGGTGGGCCGATTGGAGCGAATCGGTCGCCCTATGGGAGCTATCGATTCACTCATCGCGGCGCTTGCCCTGGCTCATTCCTGTTTTCTTGTCACTCGGAACGAAGTTGATTTCGAGGGCACGGGCGTGACTGTCACCAATCCCTGGAAAGGGAGAATCTAGTGGGTGAAGTGCTTCGCACCCTGGACTATATCCATCAGTATGGCGATCGAGAGACGTTCCACAAAGCAGGGGAGTTGATCCAATCCGGGACTATCCGCGGGGCGTATCCCGAGATCACTCGATGATCTGCGCGGTATCGCCCGATCAGGACGCCACGGGTTCCGGCTTGGGTTGGGGCTGGAACCGCACCTTGGCCTGGCCGATGAGGTAGAAGCTGCCGGTGATGCAGATCAGGTCCTCTTTGCCGACCGCGCTGCGGGCCAGCATCAGGGCTTCGCCCAGCGTGTTGGCGACCTGGCACATCTTGCCGCAGATCTCGGTGTACTGATCGGCCAGTTCCTGGGGGGAGACGGCCTTGTTCGAGCTGCTCCGCGTGAAGATGACCTTGTCGGCTCCATACTGGAGCTCGCCGAGCATGCCGGGGATGTCCTTGTCGCAGTTGCAGCCGAAGATCATGACCATCGAGTCGTAGGGGATGTTCTGGCCGATGGCGTGGATCAACGCGCGGATGCTGGCGGCGTTGTGGGCGCCGTCGATCATGATGCGCGGGTCCTGGCAGATCATCTCCATCCGTCCGGCCAGCCGAACGTTGGCCAGCCCGGCGGCGGCCTTGTCGACGTCGATCTGGTAGCCGGCCGCCTTGAGCTTATCCAGCATGGCCAGAGCCAGGCCGCAATTGATCGCCTGATGCCGGCCGTAGAGGGGCACTCGCAGGTGTTCGAACTTGCTCGTCGGAGTGGACAGGCAGATCCGGGTGTGCGGGCCGTGCTCGCGAGACGTCTCGAACCGGTAGGAGAAGTCGATGTCCGTGCCGGTGACGCTCAGCGGCGTCTTCATCGCCAGCGCCTGGGCCTTGAGCACGTTCATCGCCAGCGGCTCCTGCTGCACGGTGACGGCCGGGACGCCTTTCTTGAAGATGCCGGCCTTCTCCATCGCGATGCGGTCGAGGGTGTCGCCCAGTTGCTGTTTGTGATCGATGCTCAGACTGGTGATGCCCACGACCTTGGGCTGGATCACGTTGGTGCTGTCCAAGCGGCCGCCAAGACCCGTTTCAATGACCCCGATGTCGATCCGGCGGTCGGCGAAATACGAAAAGGCCAGCGCCGTCATGATTTCAAAGAACGTCGGCGCGCTGTCCTTGGAGAGTTTCTCGATGGGCGCGTACAGGCGATTCATCAACTCGAGCATCTCGGGCTCGGAGATCATCTCCCCGTTGATCGTAATCCGCTCGTGCAAGTGGACCAAGTGCGGCGAGGTGTAGAGACCCACCATGTAGCCGTTGGCCTCGAGCATCCGGGCCAACATCGTGGCCGTCGAGCCCTTGCCTTTGGTGCCGGCGATGTGGACCGTGGTGATCTTGGTGTGCGGGTCGCCCAACAGAGACAACAGCTTCTCCATTCGTTCCAAGCTGAACGTCGTCACGTTGTAGCGTACGCGCTCTTCCTTCTCGTAATCGGTTCGATCAAGTAGATAAGCCAACGCTTCCTGGTATGTCCTGAAAGCCCTCTTGGCTTTTACCGGGGCGACCCTGGAAGAGTCCTTATTCGCCTGTTTCTTTCCCGTTGTCCTTGTCGTCTTGGCCATGAACCCGCCATACTAGCAAATCGCGTTCTCGCAGTCAACTGTCTACCAAGCTCCAAGTCCGGGAATTCCGGCGATCCTGGTTGGTTGGTATGCTGCAAGTAGTTGTAAATAATGATCTTATGGAAATAGCCCTATAATACCGCCGTCCGGAATACTTGTTCGCTCGATCAGGTGGCCTGATGGAACTATTAGCTTCACAGATTCTGGGCGGCCCTGTTTGATGCCTTTCAATCCCTACCTAATATTCGTCGATTCCTGAATGATAAGACGCGGCATCCCGACCGTTTATTTCAGAATCGGTCCGGTTCCGGGGTGGAGCCTCCGCGTTTGCCGAGGTCCGACCCGGCGAGTTGGGCATCAGCGGGAGCGGGTCAGGTTACGCCGGTTGTGCGGGCTATTGCGGTTCCGATCTCGGATGGGTAAACCACCACCGGGACGTGAAATCGGCTAGGCCGCTCCCACGACCGGTCTGCGGTTCGTTCGGAAACCTGCACCTGGATGCCGGGCCGGCGTCAGGAGCGACGTCGCAACGCAACCAGGGCGCCGAGGCCCAGGATTGCCAGGGTGGCGGGTTCTGGAACCAACATCGCGGCTGAGAAGTGGGTGGGATCCACGTGCGGACTGTTGAACAGGAGCCCCTTGATCACGGCATCGGAAGCCAGGGCCTGTCCCTCGGCGTCGAGGAGATCCGTGATTGCGAAGGCTAAGCCTCCGATATGCTGGCCGCCGTTGTAGAGGCCCCTTCGATGCAGACCCGTGTAGCCCCACGCCGTGGAGGGGATAGTGATCATCTTGCCGAGCGTGCCGTCGGCCAGGATCGCCTGAACGTTCAGGGCGTCTTTCATTCCTGCTTCGAACACGAAGAAGTCCGGGGCGTCTCCATTGGTGTCGCTGTACGTGTCCAGACCGCCGATCTTCGTGACTGTCCAAGCCCCGGAGGCGTTTCGGGTCGCCACGGTGTTCAGGTCGAAGTCGTCGGCGTAGCGGATGCTGCTGCCGATGAAAGCCCGTCCGGTGCTCGTGCCCAAGGCCAGGGAGTCCTTCGCGATCGTGTAATTGCCGACGGTGATGCTCTCGAGTATGTACGGCGTATGCTTGTCCACTCCGGCCTGCACGCTGGTGATCGGCACGATGTCCGCAGAGACCATGCCGGCTGCCAGCAGCACCAGGAGCATCGCCATGGATGCGGGGCGCGTAAACGTGCTCATGTCAACTCCTCCTTCTCTCAGATGTCCAGTGTACCCCAGGCCCTTTCTCAGGGCCCCCCCAGAAGGCAATCTGGGAGCGCGGGGCTACTGCAAAATGCTCTCTATCGAATTACCACCGTCTACCGGGCAGGGCCCGGCCTTGCCACGCGAACCGTTTCCTCACTGGATCGTGACCAGGCAACTGGCCGCGTAGGAACTGCCGTCCTTCAATTTGCCTGAGACATAGACCTCAACCTGCCCGTTCGTTGTCACGGCCTCCGTCAACTTGGCCTTGGGGAACGAGGCGAGGATCTTCAGCGA
>JAAYVJ010000028.1 GCA_012517265.1 Planctomycetota bacterium
CGGTGGTTTCCAGCACCGTCTCCTGATCGTCGCCGATATCGCCGCTCTGGACGGCGTCGTTGTCGTAGTACGATTCAGCGGTCTGGCTGAACCAGTTGGCGGCGCCGCTGGTGGTGAAGGCCAGGGCGATGTCGCAGGCCGCGGCCAGGGGCTCCGGGACCTTGCGGACCGTCGTCAGGCGGTTCTCGGGGTCGTAGGCGTACATGTTCGCCCCGTCGTAGGTCATGTTGCCGCGGGTGTCGTAGGTGTAGCTGACCCCGGCGACGGAGGTGTACTGGTTGAGGGCGTTGGTCACGTAGGTGCTCGTCCCGCCGGAATCGATCACGCTGGTGCGGTTGCCCGCGTCGTCGTAATTGAACGTGGTGTCCGTGGCCAGGGCCGGATTGTACCCGGCCGGGTAATCCACCGCCGTGACCTGGTAGATGTCGTCGTAGCTGTACACGTGCTGCTCAGTCCCGCTGCTATCCGTGACGGACATCGTCGTACGATTGCCCACCTTGTCGTAGGTGTACTCATAGAGATGATGCCCGGAATTCGTGGAGTTGTCAAACGAAAGTAAGCGATTGGCTGTGTCATACGGAAGATCGCCTCGGGCCGCAGGGCATCGAGCAAACAGTCAACGGGCCACTCGGAGACACACACCTATGTCAGAGGTTCTGTATCTACTTCACTTCAATACGCGACTGTCCCCAGTTCCTCACACTCTTCCCTTCAGGCGTCCGACTCGGACCGTCCCAAACGGGTCAAGGGGACGACGCGCAGAAAGAAGGCGACGACCTCGTGGAGAACAACGGTCGCCGCCTTCATGTTCCAATCATGGGTCCAACTCGGGAGGTCCCCCGGGGCCCCCGCCGGAGCTTATTCGTAGAGTTGAGTCGCTTCGGTCTCCTCGACGTCGCGTTCCAGTTCCGCCGTCGTCATCGTGGCCCGGAACCGGATGTCGCCGGGCTTGAGGGCCTTTACGGTGACTTGCCAAGTCGCCTTGGCCTGCGGCGCCAGATTGGCCAGCGGCGTGGATCGCGCGACATTGCCTTGAATGGCGACCGGGGTCGGTCCGTTCACCGCCACGATTTCCTGGGCGTCCTCGACCGTCGCCGTGATCCGCACATTGGTCGCGGGGCTGGAGCCCTGGTTGGTCGCGGTGATCAGGTACGTGGTCCTTCCGCCGATCTGAACCGGATCGTCGGTATCCACGACCTCAAGCAGCACGGCGGCAATCCCGTAGATCGCGGTCTGGGCCGTGGCGGTCACCGGGTCGGCGCACACGGCGGAAGCCGTTGCGGTCTGGGCCAGGACCCCTGCTCCGGTGGGCGTGTAGACGACACGGACCGTCTTGGACGCGCCGACGGCCAGCGTGCCCAACTGCCACACGACCTTCGAACTCGAAACCGATCCCGCCGGCGACGCCTGGATCGCCTGCGCCCCGGCCGGAATCGCGTCGGTCACGACCGTGTCGGCCGCGGCTGCGTCGCCTTCGTTGGTGACGGTGATCTCGTAGGCCGTCGGCCGCCCGATGTACTGCCGAGAGGGCCCGGTCTTCGTGATCGTCAGCACCGGCTGGCGAACGACCAGCGTGGCGGTCGCCTCGGCCTTCATGCCGTTCTTGGCGGCGGCGACGGCCGAATTGATGTACTCCCCGGTCTTGGCGGCCTTGAAGCTGCCCGAGAACTGCTTGGACTGTCCGGCCGCCAGCGTGCCGGCGTCGATGACCAGTTCGCTCTTGCCGTCCATCGTCGTCAGGCCGGGCGGGAGCGTATCCACGATCGTGACGCCCTCGATCGCCCCGCTGCCGATGTTGGCGACCACAAGTTTCGCGGGAATCGGATCGCACAGCAGAACCTCTTCGGGGATCGTCGCGACCAGCGACAGCTTCGGCTCAACCACCGCAACGTCCGCGCAGACGCCGGTGGAACCGACGAAGGTCACCGTGGCGCAGGGCTTGAGACTCTCGGACGTCGTGGCAACCCCCAGGATCCGGAACTCCCGGCTTGCGCCGGCATCGAGGGAGCCGACATCCCAATGGAGGTTCGATCCATCGCGCTGGGGCTCCGGATCGCAACCGTGCAGATTGAAACTGGCCGGAAGGGATTCGGTCACGACGATTTCGTGCACCGTCGCCTCCGTCAGATTCGTAACCTTGAGGGTGTAGTCGAACGGCACGTTGACCGGGACCTCCGGGGGCATCGTTCTGTCCAGGCGAAGGACGTCGCGGGTCGGATACGTCAGCGACGCGGTCCACAGGCCGGACTTGGGGGCAGGAGGCTTCGGCGCCGGCACCACCGTCGGATCGTGGAAACCGCCCGTCATCGGCAGGCTCAGGCTGCCGTCGATCGCGGAGAACACCGGGTTGCGGCCTTCGCTGTACTGCTCGGCGCCGAACGCCAGTGTCACGCTGCTGGTGTTGAGATACCGCAGGAGCACGGCTCCCGACGTGTCGGTTTCCGGGAAGTCCTTCCCGCACCCGAGGAAGTGCACGCCTTCGCCGGCCGCCATCGGGACGGCCGCAACGCTGGCGGCCGCCGAACCGGTCGCATAAGAGTGCAGCCCGTCGGCATAAAATGCGTTGAACCACTCGGCCTGCGTCGGCTCGCCGTCGACGTCATACACGAGAAGCTGGAGATCCGGAACGATGTAGGCCTCGGTGAATGTGCCGGTCAGCGCGCCGGTACCGTTGAAGAACGAGAGGGTGAGCGTGACGCCGGGGGCGTTGCGGTCGATTCCGTCGTAGAGAAACCCGAGATCGTCCTTCGGCTGGCCGGTGATCGTGGCCTTGTAGTTCGGAACGAAACCCCGACCCGTCCGATTGGTGGAGCCGACCGCGAATCGCGTGTTCGGATGCACCACCGCCGTGACGCGGGCGTCGATCGTCGTCCCGTCGCGGGTCGCCACGTTGACGAACTTCATGGTCAGACCGCTCGTGTAGCCGGGGCCCAACTCGTTGTTCATGTTCGCAACGTTCGTAGCCGGGCTGAAGGTGTTGAACCGCAAAGGCACCGGTTCGGCCCGTCCCACCTGCGGCAACGCGATCGCGACCAGCAGAAACGCCAGACCGCGCCATCGACGGGCAAGCCCGCAGGCGCAGGGATTCGTCTGAGGCACAGTCAATCTGCTGTTTTCTCTCATGTCCTGTGACATGACTCCTCCTTTTGGGGGTCTCTGAACGCCCCCTCACAAACAATATCTGGACAGACCGGCGGTGGCGGCGAAACACAAGACACCCGGGTCCGTCCAATCACCTCCAAACTCTCAATATAGTAGGTCCAGGATACCCGATCCAGGAGGGATTGTCAAGCAAATCTGCCGCCGATGCGATGCAAGGTCCGAGAACATTCTCTCGCATCGCCACAAGTCGAACGACGGAAGAAACCCCGCATCAGTCGTGTCGCAGGGCGACGACGGGATCGACGCGGGCGGCCCGGCCCGTTGGATACAGGCCCGCCAGAAGGCTCACAAGAACCGAGAACAGGATCGCGCCCAGGCAGAGCCACCAGGGAAAACTGAAGTACGCCATGCGCGGGGCGTGCTGGCGCACCATGATGGCGTTGATGACCTCGTTGATGACGAACGCGACCGAGCCGGCCAGAGCCAGGCCGAACATGCCGCCCAGCAGGCCGATGGCCCCCGACTCGAACAGGAAGATCCGCTGCACGTCGCCGTCCGTGGCGCCGACCGCCTTCATGATCCCGATCTCGCGATACCGTTCCAGGATCGACATCACCATCGTGTTGACGATCCCCAGCGAGGCGACCGTGATGCCGATCATCCCGACGGCCAGGAGGAACATGTCCATGATGAGGAAGCCGATCCGCATCTGGTCGAACTGATCCATCAGCGTGAAGGTGTTGTAGCCCCGCGATTCCAGTTCCTTCTTGATCGCCGGGACGTCCGCCGGAGACTTGGCCTTGACCGTCACCGACGAGTAATTCGCCCCCTCGCCGGGCTCCTGGTACAGGTCCCAGATGTTCGTGAAGGCCAGCTTGCGCATCCCGTCGGCCGCTTCGGGCTGCACGTACGCGTCGCTCATCCCGCCGAAGGGCATCCGCTCGGCCACCCCCACAATCTTGAACCGATAGCTCGATCGAGCGACGGGGAGCCCCATCTTCCCCTCCTGGGGGAAGGCCATCCGCATCAGGCTTCGCAGACCGAAGTCCAGGCTCAAAGTGACGACCTCCACCTCCCTGCCGATCGCGTCCTGAGGCCCGCCGATGCCCAGACGATGAACGAATGTCTCGCTGACCATGAGGGCGTTGGGCTCGTTCGCGTCGTAGCATCGGCCGGCCCGCATGGGCATGGACCCCGATCGGCAGATGTCGGCCGACAGCACCTGGACCAGGGTGAAGCGCTCCTTGGCGCCGACGCGGATCTGGGCCGGGAACCGCAATTCCGGAAACACGGTTTCGACCCCCGGGATCTTCCTGGCCTCTTCCAGGAACCGGGCGTCCAGCTTGGCCCTGGTCGCGCCGTTCGCGTCGGCGACGGCGACCGGCCCGGCCGCACGGGCGGAATCATCCGGATCGTCGGAGTCCCGGAGGCGGCGGCGCCCGTCCTGGCGAGGCGGCGACACGACGATGTTGTTCAGCACATCCACCTTGTTGAACTGGTCGGTGATGTTCCTCTGAACGCCCTGGCCGAACGCGAACATGCAGACCAGTGCCCCGATCCCGATCACGACGCCGACGGTCGTGAGGATCGTGCGAAGCTTCCTCTTCCAGAGATTGCTGCCGGCCACTTCGATGTAATCCGAGATCCGCATCGTCTCTACCTCAACGCCTCCCGCGTGACCACCGCCCCGTCCTGCAGCGAGATCACCTCGTTGGAGAATTCCCGCAGCAGGGCCTGCTCGTGGGAGATCATGATGAGGGTCAGGCCGCGGCTGCGGTTCAGGTCGGCCAGGATCTCCATGATCTGACGGGAGGTTTTGCTGTCCAGGTTGCCTGTGGGCTCGTCGGCCAGAAGGATCCTGGGCTCGTTGACCAGGGCCCTGGCGATCGCGACCCGCTGCTGTTCGCCACCGGATAGTTCGGTGGGCCTGTGGTGCATACGGCCCTCCAGACCGACGGCCTTAAGAATCTCGGCGGCGCGTTCCCTCCGCCGCTTCTTGGCGACGCCGGCGAACAGGAGCGGAAAGGCCACGTTCTCCAACGCGGTGTAGGCGCCGACCAGGTTGAACGACTGGAAGATCATGCCGATCGTATCCCGTCGGTACAGAGCGAGTTCCCGCTTGTTCAGGTCGCTGATCAGCCGGCCGTCGACGCGGATCGTACCGGCCGATGGGGTGTCCAGCCCGCCCAGGAGGTTCATCAGCGTGGATTTGCCCGAGCCGGAGGCGCCGGTGATGCCGACGAGCCGGCCCCGGGGGATCGACAGCGTCACGTCGCGGAGGGCCGCGACCTCGACTTCGCCGAATGCGTACACCTTGCTCAGACCGGCCGTCTCGATGAAACCGTCATCGCTCATGCTCAAGGAGGAACCTCCGCAGTCCTTCCAGATCGTCGGTATTGATCAGATCGACGCCGGCCGCGAACAACTCCGCCCACACGGCGTCCCTGGCGGGCGACCGCATGTCCGGGGTCGCCCAGAACCGCACCAGTCGCCCTTTCGCGTGCGACTTGCGGACAATCTCCTGGAGCTTGGCCCGTTCCTCGGCCGGCATAGGCCCTTCGCCCTTCCAGGAGAAACATCCTCCCCACTGGTCGCTGATCATCGGGATGATGTCGGCCGGCAGTTCAGTGTCGAGATCGGTCAGGCGGCCGTCGCAGCCCGCGTAGCGGACCGCCTGCGATCGCATCAGCTCCAGGGGACGGTTGCCCGAGACGACGACGCACACCGCCCCTTCCTTGCGGCCGTCGGGCCCAAAGACCGTGAGCATCTCCCGATACTCGGTCAGGATCTCGTGGAGTTTACGGTAGGTCGGCTCGGCGGCGGTCTTGAGATCGATCAGAAGAATGACTCGGGGGCCCCCCCGATACACCCGCCCCTGGTTCCTCGCGACCCGCTGGCGCAGCGGCTCCAGATACAGGGCTTGCAGCGTCCTGTCGCGTCGGATCTCCTTGGCCTCATGGGCGACGCAGAGCGTCCCCTCCACGAGAAAGACATCCGCCTCCACGCTGGTGAAGCCCTGATCCAGGGCGTCGAGCAGAGGCCGGTCGTGCCGATAGTCGTTATGCGCGTGGGCCCGGCGCAGCGGCGTCGCGTCCGTCTGCGGCGCCGTCTGCGCAGCCCACAACAACCCGAGAACCCAAGCCATCGCAACCATACGATTCGCACTCCGTCACTTCGTCAACCACCTTCCGACAGGAGAACGCCCATCCCGTCGGGGCCGACCGCATCCGCTGATTCTGCGCGAAAGATGGTTTCTCCGCAATATGCGGATCGGGATTGCACGTCTGTATCTGGGTCCATAGAATCATGGGCGCTGCATGGCCGCAGATGAGATTTCCGGCGAAGCGCGTCATGCACCATGGAGACTGGCTCGCAGGAAAGGACGATTGGAGGTCTGCGATGAAACGGGCAGCACGCAGCATCGACATATTCTGGATGACGATTCTCACGGCCGTTGCCGCGATCCCCGCCCGCGTCGGGGCCGAGGAAACGGTGATGCTCCCGATGCGCGACG
>JAAYVJ010000283.1 GCA_012517265.1 Planctomycetota bacterium
CGGCCGGATCGCAGGACGACCGTTTTGGCGACGCCGGCGGAAACGCCGAGGGACAAGGCAATGCAGGCGGCCGACATCGAACTCAGGAATGCGTGTCTCTTCATGCTCGTCCTCGAAGAACCGCCGCGCGCTTGCGAGAACACGCGGGCCCAGCTATATTCGTCACACAGTGAATGCGGCTGATTATATGGGCGACGCGTGCGACAGGGAAGCGCATATTCCGGGAGGTCAGTTCATGGTCTTACGGCGGGCAGGCACAATCACGGCCGCACTGGCGTTGTTTCTGGCGGCGTGGAGCGTGAGGCCCGTCGTCTGCCTGGGCGACTTGAGCGATCACTACGACTTCGGGGACATGGAAATCCTCAAGCTGGACTGGGAACTGGGGACGCCGCTGGCGGGCGACCTGAACGGGGATTCGCTCAACGGTCTGGTCGTGTGCAAAAACCGCAAGGCCCGAATCGAGCTGCTGCTCCAGGACGCGGATGGGCGGATGACCCGGCCGGTCCGGCATTACAGCTCCAGCAGCAACCTCCGGCAGATCGAGATCGGCGACGTCGACGGCCGCAACGACGTGATTCTGCTGGTCCACGACCGGATCATCGTCTATCCGCAGGATGCAGGGGATTGACGATTTGCGATTGGCGGATTACCATCTGGCGTTCCATGGGTGGGAGGGGGGAGGCGAAGCCTGACGGCAGGCGGTCGACGGTGAGTGGTAGGTCCTGAAGGATTCGGGTGCGCAAAAGAATTACGATCGATGTGGGGGAATGGCTTGGCGTCTGGGTGGTCCGGCACCGGTGGGCCGTGATCGTGGCGAGCCTTGCGGTTGTCGGCGTCCTGGCGGCGGGGATCCGCGACCTGCGGATCAGCAACGACACGCGTGTGTTTTTCGGCGAGGAGAATCCCGACTACCTCGCCCTCAAGGCCCTGGAGCACGTGTACAGCCGGGAGCAGAGCGTGTTCTTCATCCTCGCGCCCCACGACGGAAACGTCTTCACTCGTCGGACGCTGACGGCGGTGGCGGAGTTGACCGAGGCCTGCTGGCGCGTTCCGTATTCCACGGTCGTCAATTCGATTATCAACTTCCAGGCTACGCGGCCCGAGGGCGACGATCTGATCGTCGAGGATCTCGTGCCCGATCCCTGCGGCCTGTCGGATCTCGACCTCCAGAAGGTCCGCCAGAGAGCGTTGTCGGAGACGACCCTGGTCGATATGCTCCTGTCCCGCACGGGCCACGTCACCGGGGTGCACGTCGGGTTCGTGGCCGTAGAGGATCGCCCGCCGTCCACGCCGGAGATCGCCCGGTACGTTCGCGATCTGGCGGCCGACTTCCGCTCTCGGTACGCCGACATCGACTTTTACGTCACCGGTTCGGTCATGATTGACGACGCGTTTGCCAGCGCCAGCCGGCGGGATCTGCTCACGCTGGCGCCGGTGTCGATGCTCGTCGTGACCGTTCTCGTCGGCATCGCGCTGCGATCCGTCTGGGGGACGCTGGCGGCCGTGGCGGTCACGGTGCTGTCGATCCTGGCGGCGCTGGGATTCATCGGCTGGATGCACGTGTCGCTCAACGCCGTGTCGGTCGGGGCCCCGGCCCTGATGCTCACGCTGGCGGTGGCGGACAACATCCACATCCTCACGACGATGTTCCACTGCGTCCGCCAGGGATTGACGAAGCACCAGGCGGTCGCCATGTCGCTCCGGATGAACTTCAAAGCCGTGTTCCTGACCAGCATCACGACGATCCTGGGCTTTCTGACGATGAACTTCTCCGAGTCGCCGCCGCTCCAGGATCTGGGCAATCTGGTCGGCATCGGAGTCACGATCGATCTGTTCAACTCGATCCTGCTGCTTCCTGCGCTGATCGCGGTGCTGCCTGTGACGACGAAGCGGAACGGGGGACGGGATTCCTGGGTCGACATGAACCGGATGGCGGATTTCGTCATCCGCCGTCGCAGGCTTTTGCTCAATTCGATGCTCGTGGCGGCCGCGATTTGCAGCCTCGGGATGCTGGGAATCCGGCTGGACGACAATTTCCTGATGTACTTCGACGACAGTTTCGAGTTCCGCCGGGCGACGGATTTCATGATCGCCAACCTGCGAGGCTGGGACGTCATCGAGTATTCCCTGGACTCCGGGCAGACCGGCGGCGTGGTGGACCCCGCGTATCTGGAGACGGCGGACCGGTTCGCCGAGTGGTACCGGCGGCAGCCCAAGGTCGTCCACGTGCTCACGATTGTCGACACGATCAAGCGGCTCAACCGGGACATGCACGGGGGCGACGAGAGCTTTTACCGCATCCCCGAGCGGCGGGATCTGGCGGCCCAGTACCTGCTCCTCTATGAGATGTCTCTTCCGGCCGGGAGGGACCTCAACAGCCAGATCGACATCGACAAGTCCGCGTCCCGGTTCATGGTGAACTTCCAGAGTATGACGGCCGAGGAACTGCGCCAGATGGACCGGGTCGCCCAGCAGTGGCTGGTTGAGAACGCGCCGCCGGTCATGCGCGCCCGCGGGACCGGCCTGTCTCTGGCCTGGTCCCACATCACACAGCGGAACATCGTCGCCATGCTCCTGGGCGCTCTGTGCGAGGTGCTGACCATCGCGGGCATCATGTTCTTCGTGTTGCGAAGCCTCAAGTTCGTGATTCTGTTTCTGATCCCCAATCTCCTGCCGCCGGTCATCGCCTTCGGGATCTGGGGCGTCACGAAGGGACAGGTGGGGCTCGCGTTGTCGGTCATCGTCGCCATGACGCTGGGCATTATTGTCGATGACACGATCCACTTTTTCGTCAAGTACTTCCGGGGCCGGAACGAGGAGGGGTTGTCGCCGGAACAGGCCGTCCGCCAGGCGTTCGAGACGGTGGGCTCGGCCATCGGAATCACGACGGTCGTTTTGATTGCGGGATTCCTCGTCATGAGCGTATCTCACTACCGGATGAACTCGGAGATGGGCTTGATGTGCGCCCTGGTGATCGGCCTGGCGCTGGCGGTGGACTTTTTCCTTTCTCCGACTTTGTTGATGAAATTCGACCGCCGGGCGGATAAGCTCAAAGACCATGTGTGATTACAGGGCACGATTGAGCAAGGACGGACACTTCGCGATGAAGAGAACACTCATAGCGGCGACGGTTGCGGCGATTGTGGGCCCGGTCCTGTGCGCGGGCCAGACGCCGGAGGAGAAAGGGCTCGCCATCGTCCGGGAGGCGGACCGGCGTTTCAAGGGGTACGGGGACGCGATCTCTCGCCTTCGCATGATTCTCCGCAACAAACAGGGGCAGGTCAGCGAGCGAGAGCTTCGCATCCGCGTCATGGAGACGCCGGACGACGGGGATCGCAGCCTGAGCATCTTCGACAGTCCGGCCGACGTCAAGGGCGCCGTTCTGCTGACCCACGCCCACAGGAGCGAGCCGGACGACCAGTGGCTCTACCTGCCCGCGCTGGAGCGGGTCAAGCGGATCGCGGCCCAGAACAAGTCGGGGTCGTTCATGGGCAGCGAGTTCTCCTACGAGGACATCGCGACGCAGGCGATCGAGAAGTACTCCTATCAATGGCTTCGGGACGAGACCTGCCAGGGGCAGGATTGCCACGTGATCGAGCGCCGGCCGCTGGACAAGCAGAACTCCGGCTACACGCGGCAGATCATCTGGCTCGACAAGGAGCACCTGCGCACGCTCCAGATCGAGTACTACGACCGCAAGGATTCGCTTCTCAAGACGCTCACGTTCCAGGACTATCGCCTGTACCTGGACCGGTTCTGGCGGCCTCACGACATGAACATGGTGAATCACCAGACCGGCAAGAGCAGCCAGTTGGTCTGGTTCGACTATGCTTTTCGCACCGGACTGACCGAGAACGATTTCAACCAGCACAATTTGACTCGAATCAGGTGACACGCATGTACGGACGTACGCTCGCTGTTTTGGCGGTTCTGGCGGTTGCCGCCTGCCCGTGGCGAATCGCCTCGGCCGAAAAGGCCCGGCCCGAGGCCGTCGGCCCCCAGACGAACCAACCCGGGGAACCGAACGAGCCCAACGAACCGGCCCCCGCCCGGAAGGGTCGCAGCGGACTGACCGGCTATGTCGCCGCCGAGGGGAGGTTGTTCTTCCACGATCCGCTGTATGCCGGTCAGGAGGACAACAACGGGTCGCTGGCCGCCCAGCCGGAATACTACTATCAGTGGAACAACGGCGCGCTGTTCACGTTCACGCCGTTCGCCCGGGTCGACAGCGTCGATTCCGAGCGGACGCACTGGGATATCCGCGAGCTGTACTATCATTATGCTCAGGACTGGTGGTCCGTCCGGTTCGGCATGGCCCGGGTCTTCTGGGGCGCAACCGAGTTCGTGCACCTCGTCGACGTCATCAACCAGACCGACCTCGTCGAACACATCGACGGCGAGGACAAGCTCGGCCAGCCCATGCTCCAGTTCTCCTCCTCGGTCGACTGGGGTTCGCTGGACATTTTCATCCTGCCCTATTTCCGGGAGCGCACCTTCCCCGGTCGAGAGGGGCGTCTGCGGCCGGAACTCGAGATCGACACGGACCACGCGATCTACGAGAATCGCGACAAGGAGCGGGCCAAGGATCTGGCGATCCGGTACAGCCGGACGTTCGGAGATCTCGACCTGGGCACGTACCTGTTCATCGGAACCAATCGCGACCCCCTGCTGGTCCCTGCGGACTACCTGGATCCGAACGATACGGCCGACCCCCGCCTGATTCCGTTCTACGAGCGGGTTACCCAGCTCGGTCTGGACGCCACATGGGCGAGCGGCAACTGGCTCTGGAAGCTCGAAACCGTCTATCGCAAAGGATACCTCGATCCCTACGTTGCAGCCACCGGTGGGTTGGAGTACACGTTCTACGGATTCGCCGGCGGCAAGTCGGACGTGGGGCTCGTCGCCGAGTACGTCTACGACGAGCGGGGCGACGACCCCGAGATGACCTCGATCTTCGACGACGACCTGTTTCTTGGTCTGCGTTTGTCGCCCAACGACCTGGCCGGCACGCAGGTGCTGATGGGCTTCATGCAGGATCTGGGCGACCCGGAGAATGCGGTGAGCGTCGAGGCCAGCCGGCGGTTCGGCGACCACTGGCGGCTCAGCCTCGATCTGTGGCTTTTCCTCGACGCGCCGGAGAACAACGTCATCTACTACATCAGGGATGACGATTTCGTCAGACTGGAGTTGGCGTACCATTTCTGACCCGAGAAACGGGCAAAACGGATCGCATGATCGGGGATGCGGGCGCGATGCTTGCGTGGATGTTGTCGATCTCGGTGGTCCTCCTTGCTTTGTGCCAGCTTCTGCTGGCTTTCCTGTTTCTCGTTCGGACGCGGGCAAAGAGTTCGATGGGGCGGCCTCGATCCTCCGAAGGCCGCCATTCTGCTATCGTTGCGGGGCGCCGCTGGTTTGCGCCCGTGCGGGGACGATTCCGCTTGATCGCCGCGGCCACGTTCGGGGCCTTGGCGTTCTATCTGGCCGCCATGGTCCTGTCATTGACGCTGCTTGAAACGCATGTTCGCGGCATCGCGCAGCGGGCGGACAGGGCGGTTTGGAGGTTCTCGCCCGACGCGTGGTCTACGAGATCCAATCTCCGTATGACGTCCGCCTACAAGGATCCGGATTCCGATCTGACCTCACCGCCGTACGGCACATACTCGATCATTCGGATCTTCGTGGGACCCTCCACACGATATCGGATGCCCCGCCAATCCACGACCCGCAGGAGGATCGAAGACAACAACGCCGCAGGGTAGACTGCCTGGGTCAGAGCCATGGCGGCCAGGAGCCTGGGGACCGTGGAGACGCGCATGGTCGGGATTGATTCCCCCCTCGGCTGTGCGGTGTGTCGCACGCCGTCTTCGAGCACAGCCAGCAACATGACCATGACGCCCCAGTACGACCCAGCGCCGGCGACCAGCCACACGCCGGCAGGCCAATTCCTCAGGAGGACTGCCGCGACGAGAGCCACGATTCCCGCCAGTTGAACGACCGCCGTGCCCAACCCGTGCCCCACCACCAGTCCCCAGGCGGGATGGTACAGGCGGGCGGTGAGCAACTGCCGTCGGACCCAGCGAAAGAAGCTCTCCAGGTCGCAACCCTCTCGGTTGATCATCATCAGGGAAGGCACGAAGGCCACGCGATAGCCCATCGGTCGCAGGGCCGCGTAGAGCATGGTGTCCTCGCAGAGGGCATTGCCCCATCGCTCCAGGAGATTGGACCGGCGAACGACGTCCAGCTTCAGGGCCAGCGTGCCGCCCCAGGGAATCTTGAACCAGAACATCTGAACGACCGCGGCGGCGTTCCAGAGCCGGCGGACCAGGCTTCCCCACGACGCGACGCCCGGCACGTACCAGCGATTCCCGGTCGCAGCGGCCACTCGGTCCTCCGCCAGGGGGGCCGCCAGCTCGCGCAGCCAGGTGCGATGGGGGATCGTATCGGCGTCGAGCAAAGCGAGGACCTTGTAGGAGTCGTCGAGTTCCGAGATCGCCTGCACGAGGCTGCTGCATTTGAGGCTGCATGTCGCGCGACGCGTGGTCAGCGGCTTCATGTGGACGTTGCGACCGCCGTGGGCCGCGATCGCCTGCTCGGCGATCGCCCACGCCGGATCGTCGCGGCTGTCCACGACGACATGCAGATCGTAGTGAGGGTAGTCCAGGTTCAGAACCGCTTCCAGGCACGCAGGCAGAAACGGGTCGGGCCCGCGCAGGCAGAGGACCACTGCGGCTTTGGGGCAGGAGGAATCCTCCACTCGTCGCGGCGGCGTCTCTTTCAGGGCCCGCACGAATCGCCATGCAATGGCCGCCTGGACGATTGCCAGGCCGAGGAAGATCCAGAATAGCGAAATGGCCCACGTCGTCATAGTCCGGCTTTCGAGGGCGTCTGGCCCCTCACTCGTTCTCCGGTGTTACGACGCTCTGAAGCAGTGTCTCGAGAACGTCGGGCCGCGTCCCAGTGCCCGAGATGGCCACCTGGCCGCTGAGGACCGCCTGCGAGACGGACAACTGTCGGTCCGCCAGGCGGTGGAACGTGTCCGACGTGAGATGGAAGATGGCTCCGCATTGGTCGTGGATGCCTTCTTCGGCCGCCCGGACACGCCCGTCCCTCGCCAGCAGTTTCCATTGCCCGCCTCCGTGGCCGCTGACCTCCAGGCCCAGAGAGGTCGACCACGACTGCTCTTGCCCGTGAGCGTCGTTGGCCTCCAGGAACTGCCGCAGATGGGTGCGGATGTCGCCATTGAGGGGAGATGGTTTCCGTTCGCGTCGGCCAAAGTTCGTCTGAATCGCGAACCGAGCCATGCGAAGGAGCATGTCGTAGTCCACTGTCGGACAAGGCAGATGAGCCAGGGCTGCGACTGTGTTCGTGCGGTCGAACTGCGGGTCGTCGCGCCAGTACGCGCGGTAGATCTTCGCTTGCTCGCGAAACAGGTCCGCGAACCACTGGGCGTCGCGGATCGTCGGATCCGAGGGGTCCGCCAGAGTCGAATACCGCTCGACGGCATGTTGGATCGCCCGGCTCCAGACCGCCACCGGCGTGGGTTCGGCGGCGGTCAGATGGTACGTCCTGCCGTGGTGCTCCGGCCGGCCCAGCAGATGCGTGATTGCCGCCGCGACCCAGTCCACGGGAACATAGTCCTTTCGTTCGTGGCCGTCGATATGGAACGTCTCCATCATCTGGTCCGCGGTGATCGAGCCGAGCACCATCTGCCTGACGAGAGTGTGGGCCAGCCGCACCATGGCGTAGAAGCCGTGGAAGGTGGACGTGTATCCGGTCTGCGAATCTCCGACGATGATGGAGGGCCGATAGATCGTCGGGGGATGCTCCAACCCCGCTGAGAGGACCAGTTTCTCGGCTTCGATCTTGCTTCGCTCGTAGTCGTTGCCCGTTTCCTGTCCGACGTCGAGTTCCGTCTCGAGTATCCGGCCTTCGCGAAGGCCGCAGACGTAGGCGGTCGACACGTGGTGAAACTCCGGGATTCCGCACTGCCTGCACAATTCCAAGACATGGCGGGTGCCCTCGACGTTTGAGATCCAAGGCTCTCTCTGGGGGTCCGTGCCGTAGAATGTGAGTCTGGCGGCGCTGTGGATCACCGCGCGGCAGTGGCGGCCGATCCATCGCCGATCGGAAGCGCCGAGCCCCAGGTCGGGTCGGCGAAGATCTCCTTCGAAGACCACCGCCCGGGGCAGAAGCTGATTCGTTTCCGTTTCCCACCGGGCCAGTATCGCGTCGATCCGCCGTCTGGCGGATTCCCCACGGGCGGGCCGAACCAGCACGGCCATACGATGACCCGCGATGAGGCAACCACGAAGCAAATAACTTCCTAGGAGACCGGCTGCGCCTGTCAGAAGGCAGTAGGCCATCAATGCATCCCATCCCATCACACATGAAGAAGAAGCCGCCGGCGGAGGCGTCTCCAACCGGGTGCGCTCTGGCATCCGTTGTCCCGGATGTGCACGCACATCCCGGTCCGGGCTGCTTCGCGGGGCCTCAATGTGCGGTAATGATAGCCGCACGCAGCCGGCCTGTCAATTCGTGCGTCGAGGAACCTGTCTGTTTCCTTCGCGGTGCATCCTTTGGGCGATTGAACTCTGGAGCGGCCGGCAGTACCATGGGCATCGCGTTTCGTGCGATAGCATTCGACCCAACTTCCGGAAAGGGTATCCGATGAGCCGTATCGAGAAGGGGTCTCAGGCAGGTGGGATGACGCGTCGCGATGTGCTGGCGGGGGCCGCGGCAATTGTCGC
>JAAYVJ010000284.1 GCA_012517265.1 Planctomycetota bacterium
CGCTGCCAGTCGAGGAACGTCGCGAACGAATCGCACGTGCCGGTGATTCGGATGGAGTCGCCGGCGATGAGCATCTCTTGCAGCCGCAACGCGCCCGCGGGGGGCATCTGGCGGCTCAGCACGCTCAGGACTTCCAGCGGCCCGGGGCGATTGGGGTTGAAGCCGGTGAACATGTCGCAGTCCTTGCGGAGGGCGTCGAGCTTCTGCTGGAGCTGTGCGGCGGGGTTGACGATCGCCGTCTCCTCGGGCACCGCGCTGCGGAAGATCGCCGTCTCCTGCTGCTTGAGGCTGGCGTACTGCGACTCGAGCGACGAGAGACGGAGGAACAGGCCGACGACCCAAATGGCCGCGGCTGCGGCAGCCAGACCGCCGCAGACGGCCAACTCACGACGCACCCGCACGGCCGGCTGGGTGCGGGCCCGATAGGCCGAGAGGAAGTCGGTGGCATTGCCGGCCTGGGGCTGGAGCGTCCGCAGGGCCAGGCCCTCGGCGACGCACACGGACCCGTCCGCGTGGGCGGCTTCCGACCGCGTGACAACCGCGCACGGATCGACCGGCACGATTCGCCCGTCCATCTTCTCGCGGAGCGCCGCGGCGAACGGTTCGGCCATCGGGCCGGAGGCGATCAGGAAGATGCACAGGCCGGCCTCGGGGTCCTTGCCGAAGAGCCGGTTCCACGTGATCTCGATTTCCTGGGCGACGATCTCGACCGTCTGTCGGGCGAGGGACTCGCCGTCCTGCGCGTCGCCGCCGAACAGGGGCAGGTTGCGGACCTGCAGGAGGCCGCCGTCCTGCGTCACGGCGATGCTCAGCGTGGCCTCGTCCACGTACAGGACGACGGCCAGGCCCTTGGCCGCGTCCGGGTGGTTCGTCGCGATCGCGGCCTGGGCGGCGATCATCGGGGCGTCCATTCGCGCCGGCTTGATCCTGGCCTCGTCCAGCGCCGCCAAGTGCTCGATGATCTGTTCTTGCGACGTCGCGGCCACCAGCAGCGAGTGGCGACCGTCGGCCGACGGCAGGACGGTGCACACCTGCGTGACGGCGTCCTCGGTCGGCAGGGGGAAGCAGTTCCTCAGGCTCGACGCGTCGCCGGCCCGGATCGCGGCCAGTCCCGCCGCATCGGTCTGCACGTCGGCGAAGAAGAACACCGGGTGGGGCAGGGACACGGCCACCTCGGCCTTGGCGTCGAAACCGTGCTCGTGGATCAACGAGTGCAGAATGGCGGCGAGGGAATCGGTGCTCCGGCGGGTCTGCGTGGCGAACGTTCTCTCCAGGCGAAGGCCCTCCGAAGTCCGAGCCATCTGCGCGGCTCGGACGTGGGTGCGTCCGATATCGATCCCGATGCATTTCCTGGGCATTCTGATGCCTTCACCTAGTTCTGACTTCGCCTGGGGCGAGGACGCGGCTTCGGCGTCCTCACATCTCCCGGCATAGAATCATATCGACCGTTCCGGCCCGGGGGTTTTTTTGCAGCAGGGCTTCGACCGTATACGTGCGGTCGGCCAGGCTTGCCCGCGAGATAACGCGGTAGAATCGCTCCTGCGGCCGGACGCAGACTCTCTCTTTGATCGCATGGTAGACATTATCGGCCATTCCCGGCAGGCTGCGAAGCTGGTCGACGCTCTCGAACGGCTTGAGCCTGCGCTGGTTGAGGATCATCTGGGCCGTCGCGGCGTCCACCTGCTCCGAGAGCGACTGGAGGACGAGCTTGGACGCGGTGTTGACGTTGATCCTGCCGTCGCCGACGCAGGTGAGGTAGGGACGCAGCCGGGCCAGGGTCTGGGGCGTGACGCCCTTGACCCAGAGGAGGTCATCCACCGTGTCGAGCGGTCGGTTGCGGCAGGCGTAGGGCCGGGACTGAGCCTGGTAGTGGCCGTCCTCGGCGCCGGTGTTCTCCCGCTGGATGAACGGCAGTTTCGTCACCTCGTCGTCCGCGTCGATCCAGTCGATCAGGCACGGGACGATGCCATAGCCGATGCGTTCGCAACCGTCCTGCTGGGCGTTGACCAGATCGATCAGCTTGAGGAACTGGTCGATCATCGGCCGGTTGAGCCGGCCGTCGGCGGTTTTGAGTGAGTTGACGTTCAGCAGTCCGCTCTCGTCGGTGATCGCGAGGGAGCAGTTCGCGTCGCCGATGACGAAGGGCTTGCCCCCGCCCAGAAGGGCGGCGAACTTCGGGTCGGTGCCCAGATCGTTGACATCCCGGATCGCGGCGATGGCGATTTCGATCCCCGCGCGAGCGCTGTTGCCGACCAGCTCGGTCCGATAGAAGCTGTCGGAGGCGTCCAGGCGGGTGCGGGCCATCAGATTGAACCCGAACAGCAGGCTCGAGAGCACGAGGACCGCGCCGAGCACGACGACGAGGATGAAGCCGTCTTGTCTGTGGCTTGAGTCGCTTCGGGTCATAGACGCTCGCTCGGGGTCCTGGTTTGTGATCCGCGGGACGCGCTGCGGCAGGCCGGCAAGACCGTCGTCGCGTAGTGGTGCGCGAGGCCCTTGCGGTCCGTGACGGCCATCGCGATCCGGACCGCCTGGGGCAACCGCCCGGTCCTTTTCGAGTCCCAGTTGCTCTGCCACCGCAGTCCGTCGAAGAACTGCAATTCGATCTCGGAAAGACCGGTCAAAACGGGTCGCCATGCGTTCGCGTCCCGCGTGCCGCCGGGGCCGGTCACGCAAGGTTCGCAACAGATCAGCAGGGCGTTTCGCGAACGGTCGTAGCGGTACGCGACGCGGGAGACTCCGATCGGGCTGTCCGACGCCAGGTCGAAGCCGCCTGTCGTGATGAAGTTCACAAGATCGCCTCGCAGACCCGCCGGCTCGGCGCGAAACGCCGCGACCGGTTCAGCGGACGCGAGCGGTCGCTTGGCCTGTTCCTGTCTCGGCGGCGTCGCCGCCGGGGGCAGATGCGCGCAGCGGATCTGCCGGGCCATCATGCGCAGCACGAGGTGCGCCCGCTCCGAGCAGGCCATGCGCGAGCTGTAGACGTCCAGGGACCGAGACGTGGCCGCGTAGCTGCCGTAGACCATCGTGACGATGGAACTGACGATCGCCAGCGAGACCAGCATCTCGATCAGCGTGAACGCTCTGTGTGTGGTCCTACAACTCACGGATCTTCCTCTCGGCGACGTACGTGGTCAGGCAAATCGGGGAACTGCCGGGATTGTCCGCACAGGCGACCTCGACCGAGAGCTTTCGCAGGCGGTCGAGCCGGACGCCCAGCGACTGCCGCTGCGACCCGGACGCGTCGGTCACTTCGGTGCGCCAGGTGAACTGTCGGCCGTCGTTCTCCACGACGCCCGACCGGCTTGCGATCTGGGGAAACCCCGCCTCCAGGGCCTCGGCCATTTTCTGCTGGGCCAGAAGCACCTCCTGCGCGGTCGTCTGGGCCTTGTCCGCGACCCGGATGCTGACCAGATTGAGCTGGAGCAGTCCGAGCAGGGCGATCGACACGACCGCCAGGGCCGCGACCGTCTCGATCAGCGTGAAGGCTCTCGTGTCTCGAAGTCTCATCTCCATCCTCTCCGTCCGCACCGGGGCGGGCTTTACCCCTGCAGGTTCCAGCTCTCGATGTCCGCGTCCTTGTCGGAGCCGCCTTCTTCGCCGTCCTTGCCCAGCGATTTCAGATCGTAGTCCCTGCTGTGCAACCCCGGGCTGATGTACACGTACGGGTTGCCCCACGGATCGGTGGGCACCTTCTCCAGGTAGCCTTCGCTGCTGAATCCCTTGAGGCCGGGATTGGTGACGAGCGCCTGCAGGCCCTCGGCGGTCGTGGGAAAGCGTCCCACGTCGGTCTTGAACATCGCCAGGGCCGACTGGATGGCGCGGATATCGACCGCGGCCTTCGTCTGGCGGGCCTGATCGGGCTTGCTCAGGATCTTGGGCATCACGGTCGTGGCCAGCAAGCCCAGAATGACCACGACGATCATCAGCTCGATAAGGGTGAAGCCGCCCGGCATCGACGATTTGCGATTGATGATTGATGAGTGATTCATATCGGAGGTTCCTCAATTGTCACAAGGCTTGGTTGATCTCGAAGATCGGCAGCAGGATCGCCAGCACGATGAACGTGACGATGCCTCCCATGACCAGCAGAATCACCGGCTCCAGGAGCGAAGTGAGCGTCCGCACGGAGGCTTCGACCTCCGCGTCGTACATCTCGGCGATGTCGATCAGGCCGTCCTCGATGTTGCCGGACATCTGGCCCGTCGCGATCAGATGGTACACGACCGGCGGGAACATCCCGGTGGTCTTCATCGCCCCGGCGATGTTGTCGCCTTTGTGCACGGAATCGCGAATCGCCTTCATGGCCTCGGCGATCCGGCTGTTCTGGATCACCCGTTGCGTGATCTCCATCGCGGCCATCACGGGCAGGCCGCTCTTCATCAGCGAGCCCAGGGTCCGCGTCAGGCGGGCCAGTTCCAGCCGGAACAGCAGGGGGCCGAACAGAGGCAGCCGCAGGATCGCGCGATCGGTCCAGTCCTTGCCCTCATGGCTTCGCCGCATGGCCACGATTCCGATCACCGCCGCGCACGGCAGGGCGAGGAGGACCATGACGTAGGTCCGCGAAAACTCGCTGACCGAGATCAGGAATCGGGTCGGCCAGGGCAGCGCGCGGTTCATTTCGATGAACAGCCGCGTGATGCCGGGCACGACGTAGGAGATCAGGAACACCACGACCGCCGCGGCCACGGTCGCCATGACCGTCGGATAGGTGATCGCGGCCTTGACCTTGCCGACGAGTTGGACCCGCTTCTCCAGGATGTCGGCGATCCGCGCGAGCACCTCTTCCAACGCTCCGCTGCTCTCGCCGGCCGAGACCATGCTGACGAACAGCGGCGAGAACACGCCGGGATGCCGGCTCAACGCCTCGGCCATGGTGAGGCCTTCGTTCACGTCGTCGCGGACCCGCCGGATCGCCTGGACCAGCGGCCCGCCGCTCCGCAAGGACAACGTGCTCCTGCTGTTCGTGGGGCACTCCAACTGCTCCACGAGCGCCGACATCGCCGGGACCAGAGGCATCCCTGCGTGCAGCAGGGCGGACAGTTGCCTGGCGATGCGGCACAGGTCCTTCGTGCCGGTCCGGCGCAGGAGGTCGTTGCCCGGCTTGGGCGGCGCGACGGGCGGACGGGCCCGCATCCTCGCCGCGGCGGCCTCCCGCCGGACATCGGTCATGAAATCCGATTCGAGCACGGGCATGTCAGCTTCCCTCCGGTCCGATCTGCACGCTGTCCTGCGTCACGCGATAGACTTCTTCCAGCGTGGTGATTCCCGCCAGGGCCCTCTTGAGGCCGTCGTTTCGCAACGTCGTCATGCCGCGTGTGACGGCGGCTTCCTTGATCAGGTGCGACGCCTGCCGCCGGACGATCAGGTCCCGGATCGGGTCGTCGACAAGCAGCAGCTCGAAGATGCCGGTCCGGCCCATGTATCCGCTTTCGAGGCACTTCTCGCAGCCGGCGCCCTTGTGCAGCCTGACGATCCCCTTGGCCAGCTTCTCCAGTTCGCTCCACGAGACCGTTCCCTCCTGCGGCGCGTACGGCTGCTTGCAGCTCGGGCAGATGATGCGGACCAGCCGCTGGGCCATCACGCCGACGACGGTCGAGGAGATCAGGTACGGCTCGATCCCCATGTCGATCAGACGCGTGAAGGCCGACGCCGCGTCGTTGGTGTGCAGCGTGCTGAGCACGAGGTGACCGGTCAGCGAGGCCTGGATCGCGATCTCGGCGGTCTCGCGGTCGCGGATCTCGCCGACCATGATGATGTCCGGGTCCTGCCGGAGGATGTGGCGCAGGCAACTGGCGAACGTCAGGTCGATCTTCGGATGCACCTGCATCTGGCCGATGCCGGGCAACTGGTATTCGACCGGGTCCTCGACGGTCAGGATGTTCCGCTCCTGGCTGTTGAGTTCGTTCAGGGCGCCGTAGAGCGTCGTGGTCTTGCCGCTGCCGGTCGGGCCGGTGATCAGGACGATCCCGTGCGAGACGCCGATCAGTCTGCGGAAGGTCTTGAGCAGGTCGGGCCCGAAGCCGATCTCTTCGAGCTTCAGCTCGCCGCGGCCCTTGTCGAGCAGTCGCAGCACGATCCGCTCGCCGCCGGCGGTGGGAATCACCGAGACGCGGATGTCGACGACCTCGTCGCCGATGCTGACGCGGCTCTGCCCGTCCTGGGGCAGGCGGTGCTCGGCGATGTTCAGATTGGCCATGACCTTCAGACGCGAGAGGATCGGGCTGACCTGGATCTTCGGCAGGCTCAGGATGTTCCGCAGGACGCCGTCGACGCGGAAACGGATCTTCACTTCCTGCTCGTACGGCTCGATGTGGATGTCGCTGGCCCGGCTGTGCACCGCGTGGAAGAGGATCTTGTTGACCAGCTTGATGGCCGGCGCTTTGTCCGCGATGTTGAGCAGATCCTCGGCCCGCGTCTGGACGGAACTGGCCAGGTCCTGCGCCGGCGAGGCCGGGGCGTCGTTGGACTGGGCCGACTCGGGCGCTTCGGGCGTGAAGTAGTTCTCCTCCTCGCCCGGGCTGAGGTAGTAGCACCGGCTGATCGCCTGCTCGATCTCGGACGGCTCGCACAGCACCCGGCGGCAGGGCCGGCCCAGGATGCCGACGATCGCGTCGTAGGCGCCGACGTTCAACGGGTCGGCCAGCGCCACCGCGGGCTCGTCCTTCTCCAGGAGGATGGGGATCGCCCGTTGCCTCTTGAGAAACTCAAGGGGCAGCCGTCGCATCAGCTCCGAGCTCAACTGCTCGGGCCGGATCTGGTGCCGCTGTCTGCTCGCTGTGCGTTCGATCAATCCCTGGCTCACCTTGGACCTCTACGTCTATAAATCGGAGACTCGCGATTCGCGACGGGGCGACCCGCGATCATCTCTCGTCTTCCTCCTGCGCCATGGTCATCTCCCGCTTCTTGCGGTCGGTCATCTCGATCAGATCGTCCTGGGTCGACATGATGTGCGGGGTGATGAACAGCAGGAGATTCGTTTTCTCCGTGCGGTCCCGCTCCGATCGGAACAGCGCGCCCACCAGCGGCAGGTCGCCCACCAGCGGGACCTTCTTGACCGCGTGGGTCGTGTCGTCGCGGATCAGGCCGCCGATGACGACCGTGGCGCCGCTGCCCATCGTGACCGCCGTCTTGGCCGTTCGCTTGGCGGTCGCCGGCGTGTCCACCGAGAGGGTCGTGACGTCCTCGATCAGCTTGGTGAACTCGGTGTCGAGATCCAGCCGGATGAGTCCGCCCTGGCTGATGTGCGGCGTGATGTCCAGCGTGATGCCCACGTCCTTGTACTCGAAGCTCTTGATGACCGTCGGCGTGATCGGATTGTTGGTCTCGGTGATCCGGGACTCGGTGACGAACGGCCGGTTCTCGCCGACGATGATCTGCGCCTTGCGGTGGTTCGACGTCAGGATCGACGGCGTCGAGAGGATGTTGACGCCGGACTGCTTCTGCAGCGCGTGGAGGATCGCGCCGATCTGCGCGCCGTTGTCGCTGCCTCGCCAGGCGCCGACGTTGAGCCCTTCGGACGTGCCGTTGAGGAAGTTGACGCGCGGATCGAGATTGGTCATGCCGAACCCGCGCACGCTGTCGGAGACCGCGTTGTCGAGCGTGGCCCAGTCGACGCCGATCTCCTTGAGCGTCTCTTCCGTCACTTCGAGGATCAGCATCTCGACCAGGACCTGGTCGCGAACGATGTCGAGCTTCTCGACGATCTGGGAGACCACCTCGAAGTCCTGCGGCGACGCCACGATCACCAGCGCGTTGGTGCTCGGGTCGGGCGTGACCTGGATCTGCTGGGCGGCCTCGACCGCCCCGGCCAGCTTCATCCCGGCCAGCGCCTGGTCGAGCGAGCGGCCCACCTCGTTGGCGTCGGCGTTCTTGAGGTACACCACGTGGACGTTGTTGACGCCGACGGGGCGTTGGATGTCGAGCTGCTGGACGAGCCCGCGGATCATCTCGATGTCCTGCTCGCCGGCGATGACGATCAGGGAGTTGGTCCTGTCGTCCGGCAGGATCTGGGCCTTGGCGGACGCGGGGCCCGTCGCGGACCGGCCCGCCTGCGGGGCCGCCGTCGTGCGGTTCTTCTCCATGATGCGCGTGATCTGCTCGCTGAGCACCCTCGCCGAGGCGTGCATCAGCGGGAACGTCAGGGCCTTTTCCTGCGAGCCTTCGACGTCGAGCTGCTGGACGACCTCCGCGACGCGGCGGATGTTCGCGGAGGTGTCCGTGATCATCAACAGGTTGGTCCGGGGATAGGTCGCCAACTGGGCGCCCGTCGAGACGATCGGTTCGATGATCTGGCGAACCTCGTCGGCGTCCGCGTATTTCAGCGGCATCATCTGCGTGACGACCACGTCGACCTTCGGGATATAGGCCGGATCGCCGCCGATCCGCACCGGCGGATGATGCTTGGCCGCGTCGGCCTTGGGCACGACCTTCACCGCGTTGTCCATCTCGATCGTGGCGTACCCGTGCACGTCGAGGATCGACTGCAGGAAGGCGTAGATGTCGCCCAGCCGGATCGGAGTCGGGGACATCACCGTGACGTTTCCGGTGACGCTCTCGTGCGGGATGAAGTTGATGCCGGTGATGTCGCCGACGGTTTTGAGGACCGTACGGATGTCCACGTTGTCGAAGTTCACGGAGACCGGCTCGTCCGCCATGCCGGGGCGGAGCGAGGGCATGGCTCTCGCCGGAACCGGGGCTTGCGACTGCGTCTGAAATTGCGGCGGGGCCGCGGGCGCCGCCACCGGTTGCGGCTCCTGGGCCGGGGTCTGCGAGCCGAACTCGACCGGGGTGACGACTTCATCCGTCAGCCATCGTTGTGCGCCGGCGTCCTGAGCCCGGGCGCCGGTGATTCGCTGCGACGCCGGGGCGGGCTCGACGGCGGGGCGCGACGGACGCTGTGGCTGGCGCGCCAGTTGCGGCGAGGGAGAAGTCGAAACCGAGGCGTTCTCTTTCTGTGTGCGGCATCCCGTTGCGAACGCCAGGGCCGACAAAGCCATAACCAGCAGGGCGGTCCGGCGACCGGCCGGGCCGACGCTGGGCTGCTGCTTCTTGTTGCGAAGAGGTTGCGTGTTCACGGTATCCTCCCTCGGGCTATAGACCGAATGACAGGTCTTTGCTCTTGCCGTTGCGTAACAGTTCAATATCCACCTTCGATTGCGTCCGGGCCTTCATGAGGACCTGGAACGCCTTCTGCTTGCTGGTCAGTTGCTGGCCGTTGACGGTTCGGATGACGTCGCCGTCGCGCAGGCCGAACAGCTCGGCCATGGGGATTTTGTCCAGGCCGGTGATGCGCAGGCCCTCGGTCCGGTCGTTCCTCACGAAGGGCTCGATGGTCGCCTGGCGAAAGACTTCCGCGACGTAGTCGGCCTGGACCGGCGGGAACGCCGCCTGCTTGCTTTGGGGCTGGGCCTTCTCCGCGGGTTGCGCCGCGGCGGGTTCGGCGGCCTGGGGCTCGGCGCCCGCAGTCCCGGCGTGCAGTCGCAGGATCAGTTGTTGCCCTTCGTGCCGGAGCACGACCGCGTCCTGCTGGATGGCCTCGACCGTGGCCGAAGCGACGGTGTCGCCGATCCGGTAGACGCCGATGGCCTTGGTCTTGACGTCCTGGATGTTGGCGCGGGAGATCGCCGGTCCGCCGGCGATGGCGCCGACGAGCCGCAGGCCGAGTTCCTCGGCGGACGGCATGGAACTGAGGACCTGCGATTTGCGGGAATCCGCTGCAGCGTCCGGGCCGGAGAAGAGATTGCTCCGCAGGAGTTCTTCGTAGTCCGCGGGAGTTTGAGGGCCGGCCGACTGCACCTCGGCGTCGAGAGGACGCTCCCGGCCGACGACGGAGCCCGGCTCGAACGGCGCGATATGCAGGCGGTCCGTCACGGCTCGAAAACCGCCGTAGGCCAACGCGACGACCAGGGAAGCCTTGACCAGCCAGACGACTCGGATGACTCGTTTCTCGTTCATGACACCCTCTTCCGACGGGTTCCCTGCACGGAGACTCCGCGCCGGGGTGGGCCCGTACACACTTTTGCCACAGCGTTCTATCGTCGCGCCGGGGTTTGCACTTGATTCGAATGGGGCCGGAGGAGGGGCTGTCGCCGCGTGCGTTCGCGTTCGGCCGCAGCGGAGAGTCTTATCGGTCCGTATACGCCGAACGCCGGCGGCAAGCACCGATAAGCGGTTCTACGCGACCTTCACCCCAGCGTCGTGGCCATGATCCCGTATGAGACGTTGGCCAGGCCGTGGAACAGGATCGGGGCCAGCAGGCAGCGCGTTCGCACGAACAACCAGCCCAGGAGCAGGCCGGGCAGGAATGTCAGGGCCGATGCTATCTGACCCTGCACCACGACGTGCGCCAGGGCGAAGCACGCCGCGGAGATCGCGATGGCGATCCATGTGTGCGACGCGCGATCCGTCCCGAGCACCCTCGTGGCGTTGGTCAGGAGGTACCCGCGGAAGAATACTTCTTCGGCGGCCGCGACGTACAGGAACTGGTACAACAGCCATGCGGCCTGGCCCTGCCGCGGGGGCAGGACGGGGCACAAGGGCATCGGCAGGCCGAATGCAGTCAACAGCCACAGACCGAGATAGACCGGGGGGAGAACGCAGAGAGACGCCAGTGCGACCGTGCGGACGGCCCGGCGGATCGGATCGGCGTGCAGCCCGACGCGGGGGAAATCCCGTGCCGCGGCCCACGTCGGCGCCATCGCGGCGGCGACGAGCGTGCAGGGGATCAGCAACCAACTGATTCCGATAAGGCTTGCGTGCAGGAACCTGATGATCGCAAGGGCCGCAACTGTCACGGCGATGGTTTCGAGGAGCAACGATCTTTGGCAATGCGGCTTCTCGCAGGCCTCGATGTCCGCCGCAGAGATGATGTGCGTCAACTCGTTCATACCCTACTCAAAACGTAATAACAAACCTGGGAAGGGCCAAACCCTGCGAATTGTCGTGTTGGTGGATCTGATAATGCGTGCGTAAGTGCGGTCGTTTGATCTTGCAGGGCGCAAGAAGCGGGCGTCGCTCCCGAGGAACGCAGAAAGGAGCCGCGGCAGCGGCCATCGAATGGCCGCCGCCGCGGTGAAACCCTACTCGGCAGTCGGGCAGACCGTCAGTTCGTGCGGTCGATGACTTGCGAAGGAGGGACGCACCCCTGGAGGCGACGCATCGCCCTCTTGCGGTCTCGTCTTTGCAGGATCAGCATGAACACGGCCACGACGGCGTACGGGACGAGCAGATGCCCGGGCGAGCCGTCGCCGGAGGCGGACATCGAGCAGCCGCCGCCACCACCGCCGGAGGTGACGACCTCGGCGTCGCTGGCGACCAGATAGTACGGCGTGAAGTGCGTGGTCTTGAACCGCAGCGCATACAGGTTGCTGCTGATCATGATGTTCTCGATGTTCGTGATGCCCTGCTGGCTCAGCGCCCCGGTCAGCGAGTTGTACCAGTAGGCTCTGGCCCGCCTCGCGGCGTTGGTCACCTGATACGGGATCGTCACCGTCACGGGCTGGCTGAACTCGATGCCGCTGGGCCCGAAGTCATAGCTGCCCAGGCAGTCGATCGGCGAGACCACCGGGTTGAGGATCTTCGAGATCGTCACCCGGACGTTGCTCTGGCACGCGCCCGCCGGCACGACCACGGAGACGTCGGAAGCCCTGGTGATGGCCGTCGGCGTCACTCCGATGGTGGTCTGGGCGCCTGCGTTGATCACCGCGGCATAGAGCGGCGTCGAGGCCAGGCACGTCGTGGCGGCGCTGTAGATCTCGTTCGACATGCTGCGGTAGTCCGTCCAGACGATGTACGGCTGGCCGTCCGTGCTCAGAGCGATCGCCGGCTCGGTCTGGCGGCCCTTGGCGCCGCCCTCGCCCACCAGGATGTTCGTGCGCACGGCTCCGTCGCTCAACTCGGTGAAGTAGATGTCCGTGTCGGACCCGTAGGTGCCCATGTTGCGGTTGTCCTGCCAGCAGGCGAACACCTTGCCGGCGGCGTCGCAGGCGACGGCCGGAGCGCTCTGCGGGGCGCCGGTCGTGTCGTCGATCAGGCTCACCCCGGTCAGCGGAGAGCCGGGCAGGCCGTCGGACGACGCATAGCAGATGTCCGTGTTGCCCGCCGCGTCGTCCACCCAGAGCAGATGCAGGCAAGACGTTCCCGGCGTCACCGCCACGGCGGGACCTGTCTGATTGCCGTTGCCGGTCACGAGGGCGACGTTGGTCCACGAGGCGTTCGACGCCGCGCCGTAGATGTCCGCCTGGCCGTTTCGCTTGTCGGTCCAGACGAGGTAGACCGTGTTGCCCTCGCCGACCGCCATGTCCGGGTCGGTCTGGTCGGCCGTGTTCGTCGTGACACGCGATACGGTCGAGCCGGCGAACGCGTTGGTCGAGTGGGCGACGTAGATGTCCTGATTCCCGTTGCGGTCGTCCTGCCAGGCCACATAGACCCGGCCCGGCGATGCGGCGTCGACGACCACCGCCGGAGCGGTTTGGTTGTTGTCGGCGTTGACCACCGTGGTTTCCTTGGAGAAGGTCCGGCTGTCCAGGCTCCCGATCGCGGCATAGATGTCCCAGTTGCCCCGGCGGTTGTCCTGCCAAACCACGTACACGGCGCCGTCGGCGGCCAGGGCAAGATCCGGATAGCACTGATCCAGAGCATTGTTCGTGATCTGGATCGGGGTCTCGAAGTTGTCCATGCCGGCGGACTGACGGGCGACGTAGATGTCCCTTGCGCCGACCGGTCCGGCGTGCCAGGCCGCCCAGACGTTGCCGGCCGCGTCGGCCACGGTCACCGGTCCGCCTTTGGCGGCCGTGCTGGTCCTGCTGACGCGCTTGTTGCTGCCGAAGGCCCGCATCTCGGTGGAGAAGGAATACGTCGCCTGGTTCATGGCGTTGCCCGCCAGATCGGACGCGTTGACGGTCAGCTGGATTTCGTGGTCGAAGTCGAACAGCGTATCGTGCTGGTACGTGAATTCGTAGTCGTTCGGGGAGCCCGATCGGATGCACCGGCCGTGGGCGCTGGTGTACAGGGGCGTGTTGCCCTGGTAGATGATCCCGCCGTCCAGCGTGATCTGCACGGACGCGGGGTCCACGCCCTTGCCGGCGTCGGTCACGTGGAGCGTGATCAGGTTGTTCAATGGGACCTGGATCGCGCCGGCGGCTGGCGACTGGCGGGCCACCACCGGGGCGACGGCGTCCGCCGAGGCGCTGACGACCGTCACGGTGATCGTCTCGGAGTCGGTCATCGCACCGTCGCTGACGGCAAACGTGATCTGGTGCGCGCCGACCTGGTCGGCGGTCGGCGTCCAGGCGAAGTTCTGGCCGGAGAACGTGGCGCCGGAGGGCAATCCGGTGGCCGAATAGGTCAGTCCGGCCCCGTCCGGATCGCTTCCGGAAACGGTCAACGCCAACATGTGGTCTTCGTCGACGGAGCGGTTTCCAATCGACGCCAGGGTCGGGGCCCGGTTGACGTTGGCGACCGAGATCGTGATGGTCTCGGAATCCTGGCTCTGGCCGTCGCTGGCGACGAAGGTGACGTTGTAGACGCCTGCCTGCGAGAAGCTGGGGGTCCAGGTGAACGTCCGACCGCTGAAACTCGCCCCACCGGGCAGGCCGGTGGCGGAATAGGTCACGGGGTTGCCGTCGGGGTCGGTGGCACTGACGCTGAAGCTCAGAGCTTGGTTCTCATTGGTGCTCTTGTTGCCGATGCTGCCGAGCACCGGCGCCGCGTTGGGCTGCGACACGGTGATCGTGATCGTCTCGGAATCCTGGGCCTGGCCGTCGCTGACGGTGAAGGTGACCTGGTGGTTCCCGGCGCTGCCGGAAGGCGGGGTCCAGGTGAAGACCCGGTTCGTGAAAGTCGCGCCGGCCGGCAGTCCGGTGGCGGAATAGGTCAGAGAGTCGCCGGCGCCGCCGGTGGCGGTCACGGTGAATGTCAGCGTATGGCCCGTCTCGACCTGCTTGTTTCCGATCAGAGACAGGACCGGCGCTGCGCTGCCGCTCTGCGTCTGGGGCCAGACCGGCCCGCACTGGGCTCTGTACTTGTCCCACATGTTGCGGGTAAACCTGCCGATGCCCGACCACCAGCCTTCGAACGGTCCACCGGAGGCGGTCAGAACCATGTATCGGTCGGTGTAATCGAAGTAGGCGTTGTGGTTCCATAGTTCCTTGCCGCCTTCGGTGAGCAGCGCGGCCAGAGCCGTCCCGTCAAAAGGCGGACAGGCGACGTTGCGGTACCCCGCCCACAGCGATTTGTTGCTCATCTGGGGTGCGGTCGAATGCCGGATGCTCCACTCGGGCATCCCGATGTCCGCATGGCTGTAGGGGATTTTCTCGGGCTCCCCGGGATCGGGCGCCCAGTTGGGACCGTTCGTGATGTCCACGTCGGTCTGCGTAACATAGAAGGTCTGATCGTCCTCTCCAAAGTGAACGTAATCTTGCGGCGGATTCCCAGGGCCATATCCCGGAGAGTAGAGGTAGTCTCCCGACTTCTGTCCGATGGCCTTCATGTCTGGATCACCCAGGACGATTCCTGCGAACAGGATCGGCCACTTGCGTCCGCCTGCAACGCCCCCGTCATTGCACCAGACCTGGCGGCCTCCCGCCTGGACGATCCCGTAGAAATCGATTCCGAGCTGCACGAAGCGACACAGAAGCAGTTCCTTCTGCTCTTTGGTGAAATCCATGTGCAACAGGAGTGCTGCGGTGCTGATCTGGGAGTGCATTTCACGACCGTAGTGGGGCATGTTCAACGCGGGATGCAGGTAGTCTCCCTGCCATCCAGCGTAGTGATCCAACCACGGCGCGGCGAAGGAACCGGCTACGGACTGCAATGACGGTGTGCCGCTGACCGAGGGCAATCGTTGCAGGACGGAGTAATTGAGCATGCTCTTGTTGAACTTGACGGTCTTGTCGGTTCCGCTGTAGGGTGGGCGGAAACTGCCAGCGGGAGCGGCGGAGGGCAGGACGGTCAGCACGGCCGCCCGCGACAGTTGCGGCCGAGATGTCTCCAAGATGCTGACGGCGGACACAATCGACGAATGGGCGGCCACCACTCGGGGATTTGACGGAGAAACGTTGAACGCGATGTTCAGCGAGGCCTGATAGGGGATGGGATTCCAACAGACGGCATTGTCGTATCCGATGGCATACACCTTCGGGTCCGGATTGACCATGGAGCCATTCATGATGCGGGTTCCGGACTGAACGCTGGCCGGACTGAATTCGACGATGGTTATGGGACCGACCACCCAGAAGTCCCCGTTGACGAACTGACCGACGGTATAGTCTTTGTCAAATCGCCACGTAATGCCGAACTGTTGAAGAATCCGTGCCTTATAGGATACGTGATCTGGCCAGACAGCGGCATAAGTGGCGGCATCGGCCTGCTGGATCACCACGGTGTCGCCGGCGGCGGCCCTGGATTGCACCTGGTCCAGTGTCTTCCACGGCAGTGCGCTCGTTCCAGGGTTAGTCGCGCTTCCGATCACTGTGTTCAGATAGTAGGTCGCTCCGTCCGCGGGAATTGTGATTCCAACGACCAGAAGCGGCAAAATGCAGCGAAGCCAGGTGCCGGGATGCCGCCCACTGCAGCGGATCCCAAGTCTTCTGAGATGCCGTCCGTTCACCTGTCCAATCCTCATAAGTGCCCCCAATGGCTGGTTTTGACTCGATATCGCATGTGGGAGCCGCTCCTCGTGGCTCCTTGCCCAAATTGTAGCAAATGATCGGGTCGGGGAACAAGCGGTCCCCCCAACTTGGATGCTTCCGTCGTCCAACGTCCACATACCATGGCGGATTTCGCAAGCCAGAAGCGCGTGTCCGCCTGGAGGCTGAAGGGCGTCTTGGGAGGGGGGGGATTTTTGGCTTGAGTTGATTTGAGGCCGCGTCGATAATAGTCGCGTGCAAACACTTGCGTACTGTCGGCC
>JAAYVJ010000285.1 GCA_012517265.1 Planctomycetota bacterium
ATGTTGTAGGTCTTCGGGTCGATGTCGACCAGGACGGGCTTGGCCCCCACGCGGGCGATGCAGCCGACGGTCGCGAAGAACGTGAAGGGGGTCGTGATGACCTCGTCGCCCGGGCCGATGTTCAGGCTCATCAGGCAGTTGAGGATCGCGTCGGTTCCGCTGGAGACGCCGACTGCGAAACGGCATCCGCTGGCGGCCGCGATCTTCTCCTCCAGCTCCTGCACCTTCGGCCCGCCGATGCAGACTTGCGAGTCGAGCACCTCGGAGATGCCCGCGAGAACCTGGTCCTTGATCGTCTTGTACTGCGCCTTGAGATCCAGCAGCGGCACTTCCATGATCGTCCCTTCAGACTGTTAGGGTTTCCTTCTGCCCCCGCAATCCGCGTGGGCCGCACCGCCTCCATGGGCGGGTCCGAAAACACATCATCCTCGATAACGGCCCGTCTGTAAATGGGGTGTTGTTTTGCGCACCTCTCGGCCGGGCGATCTGCGCGGCTGTCCTGATTCGCATGAGGGCGGGCACAGCGGCCTGTCCTTGCGATGCTCGTCGGGAGGAAGCGTTCACTCGGCTCGGACCAAATCCCGCTGGGTGGCCTCCAGAAGCACCTCCTCGAGCTGGCCTGCCAGAACGGCCCGATCGAACTGGCGCTCGGCCAGCACCCGGGCGTTCCTGCCCATCCGGCGGCACAGGTCGCGATCTTGCGAGAGCTTCACCAGCGCGTCGGCCAGCGCCTCGGGCCGGTTGGGGTCCAGGCACAGGCCGCACTCGTTCTTTTCGATCGTCTCCCCCAGCCAGCCGCCGACGTTGATCAACACGGGCTTGCCCGCCGCCAACGCGTCGAACATCTTGTTCGGGGACCACGTCTGCTCCTTGGCCGCGCGATAGATCGTCAGGCACACATCGCACCCGGCCACGAGGCGAGCGACCTCCCCCTTGTCCGCCACCAGGTCGCTGAAAACGACGTTCTTCAACGCATACTTGCGAACCAGGGCTTCGAGGTCGGCCCGCTTGCCGCCGCTGCCGTGGAGGACGAGTACGATGTCGTCCGCTTTCTTCTCAGCCAGGATCCTGCCCGCCTCGACGACGTACTCCAGCCCGTTGGCCAGCCCCATCGCTCCGAAATAAACCGCGGCGAATCGCCCGCCCAGGCCCAGCCGCTCGCGGGAGGCCGAACCGTCCAGGCCGGGCTTGAACAAGTCCAAATCGCTGGCGTTCGGAATCATCGTGACCTTCTCCGGCTCGACGCCGGAGTCCAGAATGCCCTGCTCCATGCCGGGCGACAGAGCCACGATGTGATCGGCCGCACGATAGATATAATGGGCGATCTTCCGCATCAGCCAGATGGACACGGGATTGCGCATCGCGCCGACGTTGACCAGGGCCTCGGGCCACAAATCCCGTACCTCGAAGACGAAGGGGACGCCGAAATGGTGGCTCAACGCCATGCCGACCACGCCGACCGTTAGCGGCGTATGCGTCGCGAAAACCACGTTCGGTGGAGCCTGCCGCTCGCCCACCTTCGTCGCGACGTGGGCGAACTGGCAGAATTTGTACAGGCGCTTCCAGCCACCCAACGCGGTGCCCATGTGGGGATCGTTATACCCCCCGTTGACCGACAGCACGCGAATGCCGTCGACTTGGTACTCGCAACTGATCTGCTTCGGACGACAGGGAAACTCCGCGTTGTCCACGCCGGAGGTGATCATCGTCACCTCATGGCCCCTGGCGACCAGGTAGCGGCCGAACTCATACGACCGCGTCCCCGTCCGGCCCTTGCGGGACGCGAAATACTGATGAATATAGAGGATTCTCATAGTGTAAACTCAACAACAAGTTCTCCGGCATGGGCGACCGCCCGCGCCGCGATCAAACGGGTTGCCACGCTCCCGGATGATCCGTGTCCGGGACAAGTCTCAAGCATTCCCAACAACCCCACCCGCCCCACACGCGCCGGGTTGCTCCCGGCGATCACGTCTGGTATAATACCGTCAGATGTGAAGTTTGTACACAGCCCGGATCCTGACGAACGCAGACAGGAGACTCGGTCGCAGGATTCCGTCGCGACGTCGCTCGCGGCCCGGCTGGCCCGATAACCGTCTGAAGGATGATGGAATGAGCCTGCGGGCATCCCTGGCCAAAATGTGGGTCTTGTCCGGTGGGACCGTTCTGGCGGCCTTCGCCTGCATGTTCAGCCTCGGTCTCTATGCCGACCCGGGCCTTGACTCCCTTCTGCCGGCCCTGGATCCCGCGTTCTCCCCCTTGGCGACGGAGAATCGCCCCTTGCTCGCGGATCGTCTCGTCGCCGCGTTCGAGTGGAACTATGCGACTCACTTCGTGCCTGCCCAGGACAGGACCCTCTGCGACGGCATGGCCGCCTACTATCTGCAACGCGAGCTTCAGGCCTGCGTCGACATGTGGCGGGCGACCGGCTCGATCGCCTACCTGGACCAAGCCGCCGATCTGGCTCTCTGCGCGATCCAGGAGGCTCAGAGAAACCCGCGATATCTAGTCTGGCACGATCAAGCCCGGGGCAAATGGCCGTGCTTCTATCTGGACACCGTCGCCGCCGAGACCGGGGGCCACAGCCAGCTTTGCGACTTCCAGGGCAGCGTCGGCTTTCTGACCGTGGCCAGGGCGCTCGACGAGCTCGGCCTGCCCGCCGCCGGGCGGATCGCCGACTTCGTGGAGAGGGACATCGTCCAGAAGTGGCTTTACTACAAACCCTCGATTACGCGGCCCAACCTCATCGGCGAAGACTCCGACAGGTACCTCCTGGTCGTCCTGAACACCAGCCGCGCCGTCCGCGAGCAGTTTGCCTGCATCTGTCTGGATCTTCACGCCTTGGGATACGACAGCCACCCGTACGACCAGTGGGCGAACCTGCTCATCGAACTATACCTGACCCCTCGCTATGGCCCGGACCAGCCCGCCCCTTGCGAGGATCGGTGTGCGGGGCGAATCCCTGAGGACTGGGGACTGCCGGTCTTCCCGACGGACGACGGC
>JAAYVJ010000286.1 GCA_012517265.1 Planctomycetota bacterium
ACCGCTGGCCCCACTCGTGGGCCTTGTTGCAGCAGCGATGTGAGTACTATCAATGGCGGAACCAACTCTCCTATGAAAGTCGAAAACGAACCCAACGCCGCAACTGTAATGCAGTAGATTCATCATAGCGCTGTCGTATTAGAGAGAGGCGGGTTCACTGCTGCCGCGTCAGAGATTGCCAGGCGTGCTCCGTTAGCTGGCATAGCCGAGCCCTCCGATGAGCTTGGCCAGTTGCTTGGCGGCCTTGTCCCGCTCCTTCTCCGTGTCCTGCATCGGCGTGGCGTACTTGTCCCACCAGGTTTCAACGGCGGCGACGACCTGCTGGCGGTGGGCGACGATGAACCGGTCGAGGTGGCGGGCCATGCCGTCGCGGATGAGGTCGAGGACGACTTCCTTGTCTTCCCTGGCCGAGAGCTTCGCCCGCGCTTCCTCCAGCCGCTTGACCAGCGCGGCCTTGAGCGCCTTGTACTTGCGGCGGGCGGCGGCGAGGTCCTTCTTGATCTGCTTGTACGGCGCGACGAGTTGCTGGGCCTCCATCATCTCTTCGACGATGGGCTCCAGTTCGGCGATGTTGTCCTGCACCGCCTTGGCCGCGGCCTTGGTCTTGGCCAGATTCTCCAGGAACTGCGTGGCGCTCACGTCGTCGTCATCATCGCCGTTGATGGCGGGGATGCGGACGCGGCCGAGCTTCTCGACCAACCGGCCCTTGAGTTCCTTGATCCGGTCTTCCAGTTCCTTGCCGTAGTTGCGTTCCTTGCCGTCGTACTCTTCGTCGCTGTCTTCGAGGTGCTCGCCGCGCTCGAAGGACTCCTTCTCGGCCTTGATCCGTTCGATCTCGGCTTCGGCGTCGGCCAGTTCCGCCAGGTACTCGGGGATGAGTTTGGCGACGATCTTGTGCTCCAGCGGCTTGAAGTCGTCGTCCTGGTTGTCGTCCTCGCCTTCGATGAAGTCCTTGATGGTCTGGACCCAGCCGTCGATCAGGCCGGTGAAGCCCTGGGCGACGATGGTCTTGAGTTCGTCGTAGGCCTGGTTCCACCAGGTGGCGACGACGCCGACGATCTTGAAGCGGTCGAGCAGGCCGACCGGGGCCAGGGCTTCCTCGAAGGAGGCGAGGTAGTCGGCCCGGAGCTTCATCACGTTGTTGTTGCCCGGCAGCCGCTCCAGCCGGCCCTTGTGCGACTCCCACCACTCGGCGAAGGCGTCGCGGAGCTTCTTCTCCTTCCGCTGCACGCAGGCGTTGGCTTCGATGGCCGGCTTGATCGCGGCGCGGTCGGCGATAGCGGGCGCGAAGTCGAGGTACTTCTCGTCGCGCTCAGCAAACAAGGCGTCGGGCTTGAGGCCGTGCGAGGCGAGCAAGTCCTTCTTTGCCTCGACCTCGGCCTTGGGGATGCCGCCGAGAAGGTGGGCGCGAACGTCGTGCGGCTCCGGCGGCGGCGCGTTGTCGGCGTAGCGGCGGATGTTGAGGTTGTAGTCGTTGGCCTTGATCTCATCGAGGTCCACCACGCGCGAGTAGCCGGGGATGGTCTCGAACTTCTCGAAGGTGCGGATGATCTTCTCGGCGTGCTCGGGGCGCAGGTAGTTCTGGGCGCGGCCGGCGTCGTAGTCCTGGTCGGCGTTGATGAAGAGAATCTTGCCCTGGCGGTCCTTGGGCTTGGCCTTGCCGTTCTGCCGCATGACGAGGATGCAGGCGGGAATCTGCGTGCCGTAGAACAGGTTCGGGCCGAGGCCGATCACGGCTTCGATCAGGTCTTCGTCGATGAAGCCCTTGCGAATCTTGCCTTCCTTGCCGCTGCGGAAGAGCACGCCGTGGGGCGCGACCGTGGCGAGCACGCCGTTGGGGCGAAGGACCGCCAGCATGTGCTGGATGAACATGAGTTCGGCCTTCTTGCCGGACTCCGGGCAGAAGCCGTAGCGAAATCGCTCGCGGTACTCCATGCCCTCGCGGGTGTAGTTGATGCCGAACGGCGGATTGGTGATTACCCGATCGAAGCGGCGCAGCTCGCCGTGGTCGAGGTGGCGCGGGTGGGCCAGCGTGTCTTCGTTCTGGATGTCGGCCTTCTGGCGGATGCCGTGCAGGATCATGTTCATTTTGCACACGACCCAGGCCGAGCCGCTGGAGTCCTGGCCGTAGAGGAAGAGGTTGTTGCCGTTGCCGCCGTTCTCTTCAACATATCGCTTGGAGAAGATGAGCATACCGCCCGACCCGCAGCAGGGGTCGTAGATTTCCATGCCCTCCTTGGGCTTGATGAGGCGGACCATCATCCGCACCACGTCGCGGGGCGTGTAGAAGTCGCCGCCCTTGCGCCCGCCGGACTCGGCGAACATGTAGATGAGGTACTCGTAGGCCGAGCCGAGAAGGTCGCTGTGCTCGAAGTCGGCGTCGCGGAGGCGGTAGCGGTTGAAGTGCTTGACCAGGGCGGCGAGCTTGCCGTCCGGCAGCGTGCTGTCGCCGACCTTGCGGGTGAAGTCGATGTGGTCCATCACGCCGCCAAGGATGACTTCGTTGGCCTCGGCCAGCGCGCCGAGCGCCTTGTTGAGCATGTCGCCGACGGCCGGCTCCTTGGACTTCTCAAGAATGGTCCGCCAGCGGGCGCGTTCGGGGACAAAGAAGCGGTCATAGTTGCGCCGGTCGTCCGCGGCTTCCTCGGCTTCCTTCTGCTTGGCCCCGGCTTTCAGTTCTTCCTGGAGGACGCGCTCGCGCTCTTCCTCGAAGATGTCGGAGCACCGCTTGAGGAACAACATACCGAAGATGAAGTCGCGGAACTCGGCATGGTCCATCTTGCCGCGCAGAATGTCGGCGGCACCGTACAAATGCCGTTCAAGTTTTGGTAGGGTCAGCCTGGCCAAAGGACTGCTCTCCTATGTCATCACGCGTACGCTCGGACAAGAATCTGAGAGGACTGGTATGGCGTGCAAACGATAACATCGTCCGCAAGTCGCCGCAATGGATCGACGCCTCTTACGCCAGATCGCGGCCTCTCACCCTTGTCACTGCTTCTGAATTCGCTTGAATCCTACACTCTTGTATCGGCCAGGGCAAGGCGTCTCTGAAGGTCAGAATGTGCCACACAGGCCCGATAATTGCCTTCCGTGGCCAACTCTTCTCTCTTCTGGGCCTGCGCCGATAGCGTGCGACAGGTGGCTGACCATCCCGCCCTTGCTGGAAATCCTCACACGGTGTTGATCCACATGGTCCATCCTTGTACCGTCACGCATTACACTACAGAGACTCCTGCCGGCAGTTGCGAACAACTACCGACGTTTCGGGAGAGTATGGGGTCGCGGCACGGCACGCGGGATGCGGCGGCTCAGCGGGTCTTCTCGGCCATCCGGGCGACGGTGCGGAAGGCTCGCTCCAGGTCGAACTCGGCGAAGTCCCTGTCTCGCAAGACAGGCTTCAACTGTGCGTCGAGCTGCCGCCGTAACACCGCCAGACGGGCCTCGGAGACATCGGCAGGTTCGTTGCCGGGCATAGCCAGCTTCTGTCGGACCAGTTCGACCAAGGTCGGGTCCTGTGGTCGCAGGTCCAGCCGACGCACGGCGTAGTCGATATCGTAGAAATCGCGGATCGCCGCCTCGCGACGTGACAGCGCCGCCCGGAACTTCTCGGCGAACGCCTCCATCCTCGAAATACAGCGGACCGCCACCGGCGGGACCATTGGTCGGCCCGACACGGGATCGAGCAGAGCGGTTCGTGCAGCCCCATCGAACGCCGGCGTCAGGAGCGGCTCGCGCAGACCGATCTCGATCTTGATGCCCTCGGGCTGCCCACTGAGCAGAGAATCGTAGCCGACGACCGAAACATACTGCGTCGAAACGTTGGCCCCCGTCAGCGGCTCGACCACAGTGAAGCCCTCAAGTTCCGTCGCAAGCTCCGCGACGGTCTTCTTCAGTTTCTTCGCCTGCCTGCTGCGCTCGGCGCGTATCGCGTCGCAGGGCATGGGGATGGCAAAGTCCAGGTCCTCGCTCAATCGGTAGAACTCCGCATGCACCTTCGCCATGCACGTGCCGCCCTTGAACACGAGCATGCCGCTCGTTGCCAGGTATCGCAGCAACACCGTGCAGAAGTAGTCCTTCTCGATCAGTCGCGGCGAGAATCCGGTCTGGGCCGCCGTGAAATTCACCGCTTCCAGGAACATGGCCCGGTCCTCGTGGACCCGGATGGCCGTTGGATCAGGCTTGTTCATTGAACACCACGCCCCATCGTCGGTTCACCGTGCCCCGCCTGGGCCTCGTGGGAATCCAGGGGATCAGGCCGGTGGTCGGATTCAACGCCCGCTCCAACCGGCGCAGCAGCCGGGCATCCACCCGCTCGCGCTCCAGCAGCGCCCCCATCCGTCGGATGGTCCCCGTATCGCCGTAGCGCAACGTGGCCTTGACCAGTTCGGCCGCTCCGACCCGCCGGGCCGCCAGCTCGCGGCGAATCCATCCGTATCCCCGAGGCAGGCTGTTGAATCGCGACCAGTCATACACGGCGTCTACGAGTGTTCGCACGCGGGAGGCATAGATCGCCGTGCCGCCGTCCGGCGTCCGGACCTTCTCCGTGTCCCCAAGTCGCTCATCGGCCACCTTGATAAGCGTCAGAGCCACCGTGCCGATCTGGCGCTCGCCCGAGAGTCGATTGTTGTAGGCGTAGACGCGGGCGGGAATCTGTTCGTCGAAGCCGTGGAAGTTGAAGGCGTTCGGCCCGCATATCTGATACCGGCCCTGCTTGGCTGCCATCAGCGTGTTCAATGCCAGGGCCTCGTCAGGGTTCCACTTGCCGCCCAGGGGCAATCGTGGCGGGACCAGATACAGACCGCGCCACACCCGCGCGATCAATCCCGCCCTCTCCAGCCGGCTCAACAGTTTTCGCTCTTGAATGCCGGTCAGTTGCAGTGGCCCTTGCAGTTGGCCTGTTCGTATGGCGGTCAGTCCGCGCAACTGGACATAGGCGAACAGCCGTGCTTCAAGTTGTCCCAAGCCCTTCTTCACGGTTGCATTTTACAGCCCCCATAATCCCCTCACAAGGTATTATCTGAGAAATAGTATGCACACCTCTGAGCAGCCTTCCCTTGTTGGGTTCCTAACAGGCGGCCGGTCAGTCCATCAGTTCTTTGATCGCCAGGCCGTCTCCGCACTCCAGCGACCAGACCTTCGCCGAGAGCCATTCATCGCCGCGTGCATCGTCCAAAGTCTCGCCCTTGAGCTGTGCAAGGGAATCGGAACTCGGTCTGAGTCGGTCCACGTCAATCGTCGGGAGCATCCGGAGGGCCTTCTCCAGCCGGGTCTCACACGACTGCCAGTGTTTTCGGTCGGCCTTGAGTTCCTCCAGGTGGAGATTGAATAAGCCGATGAATGCGTCCAGTCTATCGTATGGGCCGGCGAGCAGACCACCATCGCCGTCGATATCCAGACCGACGGCGTCGCTCGCCGTATCGAGGACCGCTTTGACAGCCAAGAACAGCCGAACATTGTGTTCAGCCGCCCCCAACTGTCCCCTCAACTCCGCTCCGACACGTTCGACGGACTTGGCCGCCTCCCCCTCGTGGCCAATCAGACCCAGAAGCAACTCCCTGCGACGCGTAATCCAATCACCCGGGTGCGTTGGAGCCTTGTAGTGTCCGTTCTGGTCCCGCCAAACCTCCGGACACTCCTCCAGAACCGCATAGGCGTGCCGGAATCGCTCGTCGTCATCGAACCAGTGCCGTTGGTAGCGGTCCACAACCGCCTTCCATTCCGGAACCTCGGCGCAGTTGTACAGCGTCTGGCCGGTCACGTAGAGCCTGTCCAGGAGTCTCATCGTCTCCTCCGGCGACAGCCTGCCCGTCTTCCACCGGGTCAGCAAAGGCCTGATCTCCTTCGCCTCCTTCTCATCGTAGACAAGCGGCAGCTTGCCATCGGCATGGAGCCGATGGATCTGGTCGATGGCCCGTTCGCAGAGGTCCCTGTATGCCTCGGGTACGGCCGCAATGAAGTCCGCCACAGACTCGATATCCACGCCGGCCTCGTCAATTGCCGTCCTGGCCTCCGGCGGCGCGATCGCATAGAACCGCTCCTCGATCACATAGCCCAAGTCGAACTCGAATGCCAGCTTCTTCTCGCGCTGGGCAGCCACAATCTCGCCGTACTGCTTCCGCGTCACCAAGTGCGGGCCGCACGACTCGAACAACTCGACCGTCCGGCGTCTCTCCGCATCCTCAAGGGCCTGGTCGAGGAAGCCGATCTGGAGGCAGGCGTCCTTGCACGCCCATTCCGCCAGCATGTAGCCCCGGTGGAAGCCACGGCACAAGGCCATGAACGTGTTGTAGTCCCGGACATCAGCCCCCTCCATCCGAATCTGCTGAATGGCCGCCATGTCGGCCTCTGTAAGGACGCCGGCGTTGCCCAGGCAGGTATCGAGCATATCCTGCAAGACGAGCTTGCCCGCCTGCCAGCCGGTCAGGCCCTTGGTAATGATCCGTTTAACCGCCGTTGTCGTTACCGTCCTTGCCATTCTGCTACCTCCTTGATTGGATTGCCGCTTCCAGCCGTTCCAGTTTGACTGCCAGTTCCGTCTGTTCGATGGCCTTGAGCATGGATTCGAGGACCGCCTGCTCCAGCTTGGCCTGGTGCTCGCCGATCTCGCCGGCTCGGTAGCGGGCCAGAACGCCTTGCAGTTCCTTGCGGATGTCGCTGCTGTTCAGTTTTGGACCAGTTTGGGTTCTCTGCCCGGTCTCGACGTATTCGCCTTTGAGTTGCTCGAAGTACCGAAGCTGGAGTTCGAGAAGCTTGTCGGTGTTGACCTTGGACAGGTCGCGCTTGCCGATCTCGGTCTGGATGGCCTTCAGTTGCTCTCCGATCAGCCGGATTCTGCCCTCCTTGAGCAGAAAGAACTCTTCCTGGAGGGCCTCCAACTCCATTGCCCGTACTCTTGCGGTCTCCTCTTCAAGCCCCGTGTTCCACGCGGTCAGTGTCCCTTTGGATACCCCCAACTCTCTGGCGATCCGAGCATAGCTGTACCCCTTCGCCCGCAGGAATACGAATCTGCGCTTCTGCTCTTCTCTGCCCAGCCCGACATCCTCGACCTCATCCTCGTCTGTGGCGGCCAGACTGTCGGTTTCCTCAACTGCTGCTGTGGTCATTCCTGGTCTCCTGAGCTTTCTTGGATGCACTCTGCGCAAGCGCCATGATCGCTGCTTTGATATGTTCTGGCAGCTTCGGCCAGCAGTCTACGATCCGCGCCAGATCGGGGTCACGAACGGGAGTTGGCGCATCGTGTGCGTCGGATTTTGCGCCGCCCTCTGCTGAAATCGCGGTTCTTGACAGCGCCAGTGGGGAGTGTTCGGGTCCTATATCGCCCACTCCCCTCTCGCAAACCATTGCAGGGTCTCGTTTTATGTCGAATTCTGGGGATTGCCCGTTTGCGTGCGAGGTCATGCGAGCGAGGCGGGCTGCCGGGCCCACACCCGCCGCAAGTTCTTCGACGCTCAGGCCAGCGATCCGGCCCGATCGGCCGTATCGAGGAACTGCTCCCCCCAACGGGAAACCCGCACATCCGTAAGCGTATCCGCCCCCGTCCCGGAGCACGGACTCCCCAACGGAAAGGCAGTCCTTCCAGCCATGTACTCTGTCGGACGGTTACATCAGGTGCTGCCCGATCACGTGGGACCGGCTGCTGTGCCCCGACCTTCTCCTGCGACGCCGTAGATGATTCTGGCCATACGGTATCCTCCTCAGACTGCGATACACGTGTCGTTGGACTGAGGGCCATGCAGGCTCCAGTCAAAGACACCGATGTTGCCGTCGGGCGAGATCTTGAGGAAGTTGCTGTTGAGCCCGGTCCAGGAACCACTGTTGAAGTACCAATCTTCGAAGAATCCCGCTTTGTGCGTATGGCCGACAATGGCGACGTCGTACAGACCTTCGGCCCTGTCCTGATGGAACCGCCCGAGCATGCGATGGGTGCGGATATGACGGCGCAGCCGCGTCATCTGTTCGCCGGGCATCCTGTTGCAGCATTCGCGGAGCGCCCGGTCCATCCTGCGGGTAATCCGAGCCCAGATCTCCAATACGTGCTCACCAATCTCCAGCAGGGCATCGGTGATCGCATCGTTCGAGAGGATGCAGCTTCCCTGGTGAAATTCCAGGAGGCAAGCCACGGCCCCGATCATGCGGCTGATGCTCTGGGTTCGCGAGGTGATCAGTGGATCGACCTCGTGACCATGCATGAATCTAAATCGTTTGTCGCCAACGTGCTGCACGAAGGCACGAGACATTCTCTCGAAGAAGGGGTGGGGCAGGTCTTCGGCGTCGATCAGAGACGCCAGATCCTCGTCGTGGTTGCCCGGCACATACACTGTGTCCATTCGAGCGAGGCGGTCGAGCAGACGCCGCCGGCGGGCGATGATGCTGTCCAGCGGGTAGCGAAGCAGTTCAAAGACGTCGCCCAGGAGGACCAACTGTCCTCTCTGGTCGGCGACGTAGTCGAGGAACTGATCGAACATCGCCTCGCGGTTACCTTGGCACAGGTTGTCCTTGGGGGACCGGTCCCCCATGTGCAGGTCGCTGATGACAAACGCCGGCTTGCTTGGATTGATGGGATTACCCCTTCATCTGCGTAACGCTCAAATCCGTCTTCCCAGGACTCATCTCTCCGTACAGTATCGGATATGGGCGTTAGCCGTGGATTTGCGGGCCATTAGTTTTCGGTAAAACGACGCCGGAACTCCGTTCCCGTCCGACGAGGCGGAAATAAATCTCGCTCCTAATCCATTTCCAGCCGGGTTCTAATCTCACTCTAACGGGGTCCCGCGACAATCCTCGTGTGTCGGCAGTGTCGCCGGCCCGCTCGACAAGTCACCACATTCTGGAGGAAAGGAACCATGAGAAAAACCGCACTGATCGCCCTGATGGGCATGGTTGCCGCCGGCGTTGCCGGCGCGGCCGACGTCAACATCTCGACGAACATCACCAAGTCGGGCACCTGGACCGCCGACAACGTCTATCACCTCAAGGCCGTGATCTACATCGAGCCCGGCGCGAGCCTGACCATCGAACCCGGCACGATCATCCGCGGCACGCCGGAGAGCGCTCTGGTCGTCGCCAAGGGCGCCAAGATCTTCGCCAACGGCCGCAAGAACGCCCCCATCATCATGACCTCCGAGCAGGACGACCTGAAGACCTATCGCGCCGTCTGCGAGGAGTGGGGCAACCTGACGATTCTCGGCAACGCCCTGATCGCCGCCACGCTCGACAAGCAGGGCACCGGCCAGCCGGACGGCACGGACAGCGCTCAGATGGAGGGCCTGGCCGCCCGATTCGCCGGCGACACGGCTCCGCTCTACGGTGGTAACAACGACGATGACGACAGCGGCGTCGTTCGCTACGTCTCGCTTCGTTACGGCGGCAAGGTGCTCAGCATGGCCAACGAGCTGAACGGCCTGTCGATCGGCGGCGTCGGTCGTGCGACGGAGATCGAGCACATCGAGATCATAAACAACGTCGATGACGGCATCGAGATCTGGGGCGGCACGGTCAACCTGAAGTATGTCAGTGTCTGGAACATCGGCGACGACAGCTTCGACGTCGACCAGGGCTGGCGCGGCAAGGCCCAGTTCGGTCTGGTCGTGCAGGGCTATTGCGGCACCAAGAGCCAGGGCTCGGGCATCGCCGACAATTGCTTCGAGATGGACGGCGCCGAGTCGGCTACCGCTCAGCCGTTCGGGGCGGCCAGCATCTACAACTTCACCGTGATCGGACAACCCTACGACGGGGATCATGCAACCGCCTGGCGCGACAACATGCGGGCCCAGTTCGGCAACTGCATCTTCATGGACATCGGCGAGTACCTGATCCGCGATGAAGGCACCGCCGGCGACGGCGGCGGCTACGGCTCGGCGGGGGTTCCGACCCTGCTGTCGTTGTTCAGCACGCCGTACAGCACCTACCCGACCAACACGGTTGGAGTCGATCCTAAGGTCCTCTATCCGAACTTCACATCGGGCAACTGGTGCCAGTTCACGGACTGCGTGTTCTACCGCAACTGGGAAACCGCCACGCTGAGCACCTTCGGCGTCATGGCTCCGGCCTACCGCAACAAGATCGAGGACAACATCGCCAAGATGCCCATCCAGAATCTTGTCCGCAGCACGCCTGTGCAGGTCGGCGGCAAGGTCATGGCGCAGGTGACGAAGCTCAATCCCCTGCCTGCGTACGAGGCTCTCACGGCCGGCGGCACTGCCCCGGACGATGGGTTCTTCGTCCCGGTGGCGTACAAAGGTGCCTTCGGGGCCCACAACTGGCTGAAAGGCTGGAGCGCGGCGGACGCGTACGGCCTGCTGGACTGAGGATGATGTGGCCACCGGAAGCCCAGCGCGCGATTAGGTCGTGTTGACATTCATGGTACCCAACAAAGGAGTGCCGCAAGCTGGACAAATGCCAGGAAATTGCGGCTGGTCTTGTCATAGCGCGTGGCGACTCGACGAAAATGTTTGATGCGGTTGACAAACCGTTCGACCAG
>JAAYVJ010000287.1 GCA_012517265.1 Planctomycetota bacterium
ATGCACTTGAACCGTCTGCGGAGAGCCAACGCGGTCTCGGACGGACCAAGCCGCTCGCCGGATGGGTCCGCCGTCGTCAGCAACCGCAGCGTGTAGTGTTCGAGATCCGCAAAGTCCAGGCCCTTGAGATTGCTCTTTCGCTGGGCGTACGATGCGGTGAAATGCCGGACCAGCTCGACCAGGACATTCGTCTGGAGACTCGTCGAACGGCCGACCACGTCCAAATAGGCGGGGTTGAGGATCGCCAGATCGTTGAGTCTCAGGAAGGCGTCGATCGCGGACCGCTGGAGGTCGTCGAGGACCTTGGCGACCGTCTCCTGCGCCCCTTGGGGCGAATTGAAACGGGGCTTCTGGAACGCACGGATCCGCTCGGCGCAGCGAGGCCAGTCTCTCGCGTCGAGGCTCTCGATGCACGCCGCGACCGGCTCGATCAGGCTCTCCTCGATCTTCTCGCCCCAGTTGCCGTCGGGGACGCAATCTTCATACAGCCTCTTGCACAGTCGCAACTGCGAGAGAATCGCGTCCATCCGTTCCCGCACGATTCGCTGCTGGTCGCGCCCCAGATCGCTGGCGGCCGGATCGATCTGCTCGGCCAGCTTGCGGGCGCGGTCGCACCAGAGGTCCGGCTGCGCGACCCCTTCCAGGAAATTCGCCAGTCGGATCACGCCGCCGAGAAAGCCGTCCCGACTGCGGAGATTTCTCTTGAAAAGAAGCTCCTGGAGCCCTGGGACGAGGTGCTTCTGTTGCCAGGCCCACTCGATCGTCTCCTCCAGCGTCTCAGCCTTCAGGAGCATGGTCTCGTCGGCGTCGATCACGCGAAACGCCGGGTCCAGGGCCAGCTTGTGAAAGTGTTCGGTGATCAGACGCTTGCAGAACGAGTGGATCGTGCTGATGTTGGCGCCCTGGAGCAGGATGAGCTGGCGAAGCAGGTTCGGATCGCGGGTCTGGTGGTACGCCTCGCGAAGCTGCTGCGCGATCCTCGCGTGCATCTGCTCGGCGGCGGCCTCCGTGAATGTCAGGATCAGCATGCCCATCACGTCGGGGCATGCGGTGCCCTCGGACACGATGCTGACGCACCGGCCCGACAACACCGCGGTCTTGCCCGTCCCCGCCGAAGCGGTGACGAACACGTTGCCGCCTCGGGCCTGGATGGCCCGTTGCTGCTGCTCGGTCCACTGGACCTTCTTCTGGGCCGTCATGTCTTGTCCAACTCCGCCATCAGGTCATTCTTTCCCACGGAACGCAGGAATCGATACTCGTTGATCTGCCAGTCGAAGTGACAGACGCCGCTGTAGTCGCAGCGGGTGCAGGCCCGCTCGGTCCCGCGATGGTACGGCAAGGCCTCGATCCGTCCGGAAAGGATGTCCCCTGCCAGACGCTGGAGATTCGCCTCGGACCATTCCAACAGCCGCCGGAAATGCTCCGGCTTCAGGAGGTTGCTGGTCCCGTACATGCCGTAGGGGTCGTTGTCCTTTTTCTTCACATAGAAGTTGTAGTACCGGCTGTACCCGCTGGCGTTGGGATCGAGGCAGGACCAGTAGACGCCGTTGAGGACGCCGCGGGGCTTGTAGGGGAAATTGCGGGGCTCTTCCTCCGAGAGCTCCGCCAGCGTGGCAGTCTCAGGCGGCGTCTCGATGGGCAGATAGAGCGCCCCGGCGACATCGTCCGCGACGCCGCCCCCGGCGTGACGGACGGCCAGCATGTAGATCGCAAGCTGCACGTCCAAGCCGTGATAGAACTCGTTCCACGTGAAGTCCGCAGCAGCCCGGGTCAGTTTGTAGTCGAGGACGAGAGCCACCCTCTGGCCGCCGACCTGCGCCACGTCCAGGCGGTCGATCTTGCCGTCCAGAGACAGCGTCCGTCCATCTTGCAGCTTCAGCTCGAATCGGCCCAGCGCCCCGGCCTCATCGAGCGGGCGGCCGAAAGCCGCCTCCGACAGAACCGGACGGAATGAGCCGGCCTTCACCATTTCGGAGATGCCCAGGACGCATTCCTCCAACGTGCGGCCGGCGCTGGCGATCACAAACGCGTTGTGCGCGGAGCGACGAATGAACTGGGAGATGAACGCGTCGGACTCCATGAGCTTGCCCGTCTCGTCGCCAAGCAGATGCAACAGACGCTCGGTCTCGACGGTGGCGATGTCCAATCCCTCCGCGTTGAGCCGCTTCTGGAGCGAGTCCAGCACCCGGTGGTAGAACAGGCCCTGGTCCAGCGGTTCGAGCTTGAACTCCCGCCGGGGCTTGAGGTCAAGGACGTATCGCGCAAAGTGCTTGTAGGGGCAGGCCGCGAACGTCTCCAGCCGGGTCGCGGAGCCCCGCAGGGGCCGGCTGTGGAGTTGCTGGACGGTGGAAGAATCGAGACAAGCTCGGTTCTCATAGCCCAGAGCCGAGACGATCCGACGCGACGCGTCCCGGTATTCGTCGTCGGCCTGCATCGCACGCAGTAGTACAACGAATTCTCCGTCCGTCCCGGTCGGCAGCAAGACGTCCCGACCCAGGCGGCAGCTCAGCAGTTCCGCCAGCTCCGCGTCGCTGCGAACCTCGCCCAGCGACAAGAGGTTGTCCGAAAGGTACTCTTCCGAGACGTCATCGAATAGCGATTGCAGTTCCTCGATGAAATGCGACCGCGTGACAGGGCTGCCCTCTTCGTCCACGCACGGATAGCTGACGCACAGGAACTGCGAGGGCCGTGTGAACGCGATATACGCCAGGTACTGCCGGTCGGTCAGCGACTGCGTCGAGGACGGGGCCAACTCGAAGTCCGCTGCTTGCGCGGCGTCGCGGTCCTCGTCGCTCAGCAGGCCGGGGCCGGCCGGCGGGATCGGGAACTGCTTCTGCGTGGCCCCCAACAAAAAGACGGCCTTGAGACTCGGATGGCGGCTCCGCTCGATCGAACCGACAAGCACCTGGTCGAGCTTGGGCGGAATGAACGCCAACGTCATCTGCGAGAACGCCGAGCCCAGCAGGCCGAAGTAGTCCTGCGCGGTCATCTCCTGGCGATCGAACACCTCGACGAGCGTATCGAAGATGTCCACGAAGGCGTCGAAGAACTGGCGATGTTCGTCCGCGGTCGCAGGGTCGCCCAGCCGCAGCGCATCATGGGCCCACTGCCCGACCGTCCGACGGACCTGCAATCGGTCCAGGAATGCGAAGATCACGCCAGTGAACTCCCTCGCGTCAAGCTTGCTCTCGGGGTTGCCGCCGGGACATAACGCATGCCGCAGGTCCACCAGCGGACGCACCGCTTCAACACGGATTCGGTCGATCCGGCCCTCGTCGAACTGCGGGTCGTCGGGCCCCTGGAATCTCCAGGGCTCGCTCGAAACCCAATCCCGGCCGTCCACGCCGAAGGCAAGGCAATAGTTCTCCAGAAGGTCGACCGCCGCGTTCTCCACCGGGGCCAGATCGCTCTTGAGATACGCGAACAGGTCCGCGTGGGCGAAGTCGCCGAGCGCCGCCTGGAGGGCGGCGCAGACCAGCTCGATCACCGGGTGCTGGTTGAGCGGTTTGCGTTTGTCGATGAAGAACGGGATGCGGTAGTCCTCGAAGTACGCGCGAACGTACTGCTCGTACTGACCGAGGTCCGAGGCCACGACCGCAATGTCGCAATACCGATATCCCTTGTCGTGAACCAGCGAGAGGATCTGCCGACCGACGAACTGGATCTCCAGACGCAGGCTCGCAGCGGCCACGAGGCGGATGTGGCCGCCGGCCTTCGTCTTGCCCGCACCGAGCCGAAATACGTTCCGCTCCACGTGCGCCAGGGCCGGACTGTCGGCGAACCGACCGACGTGATCGAGAACGATCGGCTCTGCCGTTTCGATCTTCGCCTTGGCCAATCGATCGAGCATGTCACGGTAGGTTCGAGCGGTGGGCTCGAAGAGCCCCGCCCGCGTCGTCGCGGCTTCGTCCGGCTCGCCGATCCCCACGTCAACAGGATCGACGCACAGCGCCACGCAGGCCCGATCGACCGCCCTGAACACCTCGATCAGCAGGGCCGTCTCGCCGCCGGTGAAGGACGCGAAGCCGTCGACCCAGAGCCGAGCGCCCCGGATGATCGGCGACTTGCGGACGGCCCGGCACGCGGCGGCGACCTGCGCCTCCGGATCGACGAACTTGTCTTGCAGGGCCTCCGTGTACTTGCGAAAGATCAGACTGATGTCGGCGAATTTCAGAGCCGAGAGCCGCCGGCCGGCAGCCTGGAGACCGGAGGCTGTGGACCGTAGGGCTTTTCCTCCGACCTCCGGGCTGACGTCGCCGGCCCCGAAGCGCTCCAGCAGTCCCTCGATGTCGTCGATGCTCTTGGCGTACTGGTGCAATTCCGTGATCGTGGAAGCCATCTCCCGGGCGAATCCCGGCAGCAGCGCGGACGGCCCGAAAATCTGAAGCTTGTCGAGGTTCTCCCGAAGGATCTTGTGCACGATCATCTGCCGGCCGATTCGCGAAATGGAGGGCCGGGCCGTATTCCTGCCCAGCAGGAGGAACTGGAGCCGGTCGAAGGAGAGAACGTGCAGGCGGTTGTAACCGCGGATGCGAGGATCGGAGAGAATCGCCCGCTCCGCCTGGTAGGTCGCCTGCTCGGGCAGCAGGAACAACAACGGCTGGTCCGACGGCTCCAGCAGCGCGTCGGCGATCGCGCGAACGCAATAGCTCGTCTTGCCGGTCCCGCTGCGTCCCAGTACAAACTGCACCGCCATCGATAGCCTTCCATGCATTCGGCCGGGGCATCTCCGCAAACCAACCGGAATCACGAGTGTCCCCAGCACGGGGGAGGACTATATCAGAAATCGCGACGCCCTTCAACTAGATCCCGTTTCGCACGGTTCGTCGGAACGAAACAGGACAGTGGAGGACGGACTGATGCGTGCACCGCATTTCGGGGTGCCGGCGGGGACATTGTCGGACGCCTCCTCTCGCGATCCATTGATTGTGTCGGCTCGGGGGATAGGGCAACGCTGGCGAGCGACCCGAGCACCGAAGCCGGCGGGGAGAGGCCCGGCAGTGTGGCGGGCCTTCCCGCTCTCCGCTGGAACCCTCCAAAGCGATAAACGCACGCCGCGAACGCGACCGAACCAGGATGTGCCTGCAACTATGGTCCTGCATCCTGTGGCTTGCAGCTATACGGGTAGTTCGGCGTGAGGGCGACGCATGCGCCGCCCCTACGAGAGAATCGGGGACCTCATTCGCGTCAGCGACGTCTCACGCGACGCCGATGAGGTACAGGCTTGGCGGCGGGTCCCTCAGTGTGATCGTCTGGACCTCGGTGAGCCGCTGGGCGTACCGATGGTCGGGGTCGCCGATCTTCGCCAGGACCGTTTCGTTGGCGGCCTCTTCGCGGAGCCGCCGGATCGCGGCGTTCACGACGAGAATCAGCGGATTGTAGAAGTAGAGCACCTGCACGACATTCTGCGCGAGGTTCACCCACAGATCGTGGCGTTTGATGTGCGCCAGTTGGTGAAACAGAACGTCGCGAAGGTGCCGCGAGCCCAGCGTCGGCGCGAGGTTGCGGGGCACGACGATGACCGGTCGAATCAAGCCGCAGACCGCCGGCCGGGTGCCCGCAGGGCCGACCTTCAGACGGACCGTGCCGTGGACGCCCATCCGCCTTCGGCAGTAGATGAGAATGTCGTTCATCAGGTTGTTGGCGGCGGGCACGCATTCCAGGCGCTTGCACGCGCCCCTGGCCCGACAAATCAGCACGACGCCCACAATGGCGACTCCGGCACACCACAATAAGAAGAGAGCCCCCTGCCAGGAGAGGCGATCCCGGGAGGCTTGCGCCGTCGCCGGGGGAAGAAGACGTGGCCGCTCCCCTGCCCCGCCCGAGGTGGTCTGGAAGGGCTCCTGCCCGCGGTCGGTCGCAGGGGAGAGCCCGGACTGTCCGGTGGTGGGCTGGGACAGGGGAGCGTGTGTGTGGCGCGACGGCGTTAGGGACGTCGGGTCGGGTTCCCCGACGCGAGGAGTCGCATCGGGGCTCCCCTCTGCATAGGCAGTTTGCGGCCCCCACCCGCGAACGATCGCGAGCAAAGAACCGCCGCCGGTCGGCCAATGGGTAGAAGGAGGATTGAATGAGAGCAACGGAATCAAGACCAAGTACGCCAGGATGCATGTCACCAGCCAGTATCGCAGGCCGGCGCGGACGCGCCCCCGGAGCACGGACTCGGCCAGCAACACCAGGCCGATCAGAACCGTCGAGGTCAGCAACATGGGCACAGTCAACCCCACGAAGGCCTTGCCCATCATATTCACTTGTGTCAGTATCCATTCCATATCTCAGGCTCTTCACATTTAAAGACGCCCAGAATCCAAAAGTATTACACCCCTGCGGAGAATTATTTGCGGGGGGCTCGCCGTGGTCCGACGGTGCGATTCCTCCGAATGGCCGAAGCCCCCTTGCGTAGAAAGCCGGATTGTGGTAAACAGATTCACGCGGCGTGACGGCGAATCATCCCCCGCCGCGTGAGGTTGGATTTGGACTTGGAGAACAGCTAGAGTGCTTGGCACGATTCTAATGGGTCCGGGCGAAGTTCTGGTGCTCATGATCATCACGGGCGTGATCGTCGCGGTCGCCGTGGTCAGAGCCAGAATGAAATGACGCCTCCTCGTGCGGGCGAGGCTATTCCCAATCCGCTTTTCCTATCTGTCTGTCGCGTTTGACCCGCCCCCTGCGTTTCTTGTCCCTGAGTCGCTGTTCCTTCACCCCGGTGGGGATTCGCGTCTTCTTGCGAGGCAATTCGGGCTTGAGGGCGGCCTGCAACAACTCCTGCATGCGTTCCACCGCCGCCAGTCGATTCGCTTCCTGGCTTCGGTGTTTCTGCGAGACGACGTGGAGCACGCCCCGCTTGTCGACCCGGGTGGAGAGCTTTCGGCAGACCTGCTGCTTCTGCTCCTGGGACAGGCTGGGTGAAGCGAGCACATCGAACAGCACCAGGACGCGGGTGTTCAGCTTGTTGACGTTCTGCCCTCCCGGCCCGCCGCTGCGGGAGGTCTGAAATGTCAGTTCGTCGTCGTGAAGAAAGACGTTCGCCGCAATCTCGATCATCTGCAATCCCCTGCCGTGATCCACCCCTTGCCCAGCCGGGGATGCATCGTACCGGATACGCCGCAAAATCGCAAGCCCGCCTGCTTCAGGACTCCCGCGACGGGCGATAGGCGAAGTCCGCGACCTCCGGAGCGGCCAGCGACAGGTAGTCCGCCGTCTTCATGTGAATGGCCCGGTCGTGCGTGCCCGCCTGAAAGAGGATGTGATCGTCGTCCTCGAGGGCCTTGTCCATGATCGTCCGCAGGCCGTACAGACAGCCGAACGGAGGCTCGGCTCCCTCTTCGCAGTCGGGAAACAGGCGTCGAACCTCTTCCTCATCGGCCAGTTTGACGTCCTGTGTGCCCAAGTAACTGCGGAGTTTGTCGTAGACCACCTTGTGGGGCGCCGCGAGCACGCACATGATGTACTTGCCCTCGGATTTGACGACCACAGGTTTGGCGACATACCGGCCCCGTTCGTGTTCCTCAGCCGCCATCACCTGGGCCGAGAATACCGGCCGGTGCTCGCTGACCGAATAGGTGGTGTTGGACTCGTCCAGGTAGTCGAAAACCTTCATAGCGACCTCCTTCAGACGGTTTGGCGTCCTGTCAATGCCTGTGACACCCATTATAGCGCGGCCTCGCATCGTCACGGAAGTCGGGCGGTTGAGCCGATTCCTCAATCGCTCTGTCGTTATTCCTGATTGACGCATCGGTGGCCCTCCGGCGCAATTTCAGTCCCCAATCGATGGAATCTCGCGCGTTCCTGCAAAAAAACTGATATGGCATCCGCGCAGTTATCGGGTTTAAACCAGGCAAGCTGTCGAACCTCGCCAAGCGCCTCAGCCGGTTCGTCTCGTCAGCCCGGGCAGGCTGGGAGCCACCGGTGAATGCCCCCTCTCAAGGTCCTTCTTTCCCTCTGGACAAGAGGCCCCTGCGACGCTTGCAGACCGCACAGAATCGCTCAAGAGCCGCAAAAGAGTTTGCCGAAGGGTAGACTGTACATGGGGTCAACGAAAAAGAGACATCTCAGTGACGATTAGCCGAACTCAAGAAATGTGGAGGTGCTGAGAGCCAAGAACAGAAACAAACAGGTTTTGACGCTCGCCCCTGACCGAGCAGTAAGCGGGTATTTCAAACACACGTGCACACTGGCTTACGGAAATGTCCTCGCTTCAGCTCTCCAGGGGCTCTTTCTTTGCGCACGCCTCCCACCCCGCATCCGTTCCACCCCCGCCCTGCTCCCCCTTCGCGCCGCCGACTGATCGAGATATGGTGCTAACATCGGTGGAAACGTCATCCGCCGTCGGGCCAGCCAGGCGCATCGAGCAACAGGAGGATACAAATGACACGTCAGATTCCGATCGGAACAGGAGCGATGACTCTGATCTTGGCTGCCCTTCTGGCAACCGTTGCGGCGGTGGGACCCACGATGGTCTTCCCCCGGGCCATCGCGCAAGAGAACGTCGGGGTCGATCCTGACTCGCTGCGAGCCGCAAGGAACTACATTGAGACGACGGTCGCCACCGAGCAGATGCCGCTGTACCTTCGACACGTGACGCGGGGCATCCGCCCCGGGCGCAACGAGATCGAGTCGGTCAATCGCCCCATCGAGTGCGGCGGCGTGCCGGTCCGCCCGGGCGACGTGATCGTCGCCGACGGGCACGGCGTTGTGGTGGTCCCTGGCGAAAGAGCCAAGAAGGTCGCGGCGTACGCCGGACACATCCTCAAAGGCGACAAGGAGGGGTAGCGAGGCCTCTACAGACAGCTCGGCCGGCCCGAGGACGCATCCGTCAGGCAGATGGAGGATTCACGTCAAGAGCATGGGAAGCGGCTTGAGTTCTCTGCGAACCGGGTCGAGGATCATTCCCCATGCCTCGATCGCGGTGGCGCTCAACAAGAACACGCCTTGGTCTCCGAAGACGACGGGAGCGGCCCTGATCTTGTCCCGATACTCGAACCAGGCGTCGCCGACGACCTGCACTGGAATTCACGGTCTGTCGGCGGCTTGGGCGATAGCTTCTTCTCGCGTGGGGATCAGCGGACTGATGCAACGGCAGCGGTCGCAGTGGATGCAGTCGAGATGGTCCCGGCCGCCCAGGCCGAACTCGCACCGGCCGAACTTCTTGGCCGGCAGGAACCGGCCCAGCCAGCCCGCGAGGTTGAACAGCGACAGGAAGGCCCCCGTCGGGCACAGGTAGCGGCACCAGACCCGAGTGACCAACGGCGCCGCGAGCAAAACCAGGATCGCCAGGATCAGCCCAGGCGACGTCAGCAGCCCGTCGGACCAGAACTGCCGGCTGAACACCAGCGTCAGCGGATCCAGATCCAGGAGCCGCTTGCTTCCCGTGATGAAGAAGACAACGATGAGCGAGAACAAGACGCCATACTTGATGAACCGGGCCGCCGTCATCGTCGAGAGACGAGGCCGCGTCTTGAGCCGCTTGGGGAGAACGAAGCCGAGCAGTTCCTGGACGGCGCCGAAGGGGCACAGATACCCACAGTAGATGTTTCCCAACAGCAGGACGACCAGAGGAATGCCCAGCAAGAGGCAGGCGTTCGCCAAGGAGTTGCCCAGGAGCCCCTGGCCGTTGAGCAGACGGAGCACGTGATCCGTGGAGTACTGACGATTCAGCCAGATGCCGCCGACGCCCGCCGCGAAAGCCAGAACAGCGATGCGGCCCCACAACCTGCCGAGACGGATCGCGACCAACGCCGATGCAAGACCTGCCGCCCAGTAGACCACCAGCCAGTCCACTTTCTTGAACCAGTCCACCTCCGCGGAGTCGACCACCTGCCCGCCGGCCAGGACGGAGGCGTCGAACCGGCTGCCGGAGTTGCGCAGAAGGCGGAGGATCGCGTCGCAACTCCTGGTCGCCCCGCTGACGGCGTTGACTCCCTGCATCGGAGCGGGACCGATGATCTTCTGTCCCTTGAGCGACTCCATCCAGCTCCGTATCCGGCTGATGTACCGCGGCGTCTCGTACGACCGCGTGATCCGAAAATCGATCAACGTTCCGGCGGGATCGGCGAACATGACGATCGCCATGGGGCCGCCGTACCCGTAGACCGTGCCGGAGAAATCCTCCGAGCGAAAGACGTAGCCCTTGAGCTGCGATCCCTCCCGCACCTCGTGGTATGTCAGAGTCTTGCCGGAATCGGAGGAAGGAACCGTTTTGGCGGACAGCTTGCGACCCTGGATCCAATCCGCGATGGCGACCGTGGCCTGCGCGGTCGCGCCAGACCGTTCCTCATGAGCCAGGAGGTGTGAACCGATGACGAGCGACAGAGCCACAGCGAACAGGCCGTACCCAACCGGCGTGAACACCCGATGAGGAATCGCACGAACGCCGGGACGCATCGACCAGTATGGAACACCCATGGCAAGGGCGGCGACCGCAAACGCCGCGAGCGATGCGACCAACAGCGAAGTCCCGAATCCCATCAAAGGGACCAACCCCAGACTCGCCAGGCAGCCACAGGCGGCGCCCAGACAACCGTCACGGACCAGCCCGGTCCACGGCGAATCCGCATCGCCCGCGCTGCCATCCAGGATCTTGGCCACCAGGACCACAGCGGCACCGCCTGAGAATCCGAGCGTCGCCAGGAGAACCGCGAGCAGCGGCCACCCCATCAACTGTTCGACAACGAATCCCGAGACAAGCAGCACGACTCCCTGGATGGCTAGAATCGCAGCCAAGGCCCATCCGACGGGCCGAAGATGCGAAACGGCGCGGGAATGCAGCAGCGAGACGGCCCATCTCGCGCACACAGCCCCCAAGACCAAGCCGAGGGCAAGCAGCGAGAACACATAGCCGATCTGGTCGGGCGTCCCCCCTGGATTCGCCAGCCAGGCCTGGATCAGAGCGACCAGCCCGGCAGAGCTTACGCCGGCCGAACAGCCCCCAAGAAACCGTACGTCGGATCGCAGAGCCGGACCGGGAGACAGGCCCGGAACGGCCTTGGCACGAGGAGCAGTCCGAATGACATACGCCAGACGCACCGCCGCCAGCAGGACAATCGGGACAATCGCCAGGAGCAGGCCGCCACGCACGAAGGCTCGGACGGGCTTGTCCAACGGCACTCCCGACCGACTCGCCGCCTGCAGGAGCCCGCTGAGACGATGGCTCGGACTGCCGTCATGGCTGGTCAGCCGCTCTCTGGGGATGTTGACCGCGTCATACGACTCTTCCCTCTTGACCGACAGATCCGGACGGTACACCTGCTCCAGCAAGTCCACCGGGAAGATCTCGTTCGCGTTTTCGACAAGGCCGAATCGCGTCTGCAAGATGACGGGGAACACATGCAGGCAGGCCTCGGCCGCAGAGACGAAGAAGGTCCGCGGCCCGTCGGGCACCAGGATCGTCTGCGAGAAGACGGTCTGGAGCGTGCTCTCGATACATGCGCCTTGGTGTCCCGGCTCCCCATCCGACGGGTCCCGATCGCCCACGATCCCCACGACCGCCACGCCGAGGGGACGCAAGGACTTCTTGACCGATTCAAAGAACTCGACGGACGCGAGCTCTCCGAGCCGGCCTTCGACGACCCTGGGCAGATTGACCACGATCACGTCGTAAGCCCCCTGCCGCTCGACCAGCACAGACCGGACTCCCCCGCCCAGACGGTGGAGACGCGGATCGGAGACGCCAAACCGCTCGCACGCATTGACGAGCAGTCCCTGCATGTACTGCGGGTCCGGATCGATCCAGTCCACCGCCTCCACGCTCGGCGCTTTGAGAAATCGCTCGCAGACGGAGAGCCCTCGTCCAATCACCAGAATGCGTTTGGCCGCGAAGTTCTGGGACAGAGCGATGGCGGCGATTCTCCCCGCCTCGGCGCGATCGCCCAGGACCTCGTGGACGCAGCCCCCCCGCACGACAATCCAGCGGTCGCCATCCGTCCCATAGAGATACTCGGCCTGCGACGTTCGGAAACTGCCTTTGAGAGTCCCGCCGGGCACCACCCGGCGCCATTGCCACTCCTGGGCAGCTCGCGCGATGGGGACGTCCCAGCGCAGGATCACGGCTGCCAGAACGACCGCCAGGCAGATCGCTTCGAGCCATCTGTGCTTCCTTGCCCCCGCCCAGGCGGACCACGCCGCAGCGCCGCAGACCAGAAGCGTCGCCAACAGGAAGACCGCAGGCGAACTGGTTCCGATGCCGGCCAGAATCGCGGTGCCCGCACCTCCAACGAGCCCGCCGACCGCTCCCCAAAGGCACAGGCTGTCAATGCGTCGACAGGAGGCGGAAGCAAGCAGGCCGGCTACCAAGCCCCCCGGCCCGGTGATGAGCAGCGACCAGACCAGGATCCGATGCAAGGGCAGGATCTGAGTCAGGCCGTCGCCCGCGCCGACGCATAAGAGAATCGCCAGGTACTGCAGACAGAAGGCAGGCACGCAGACCAGACAGAGCCTGTCCGCAGATGCTCTTCGACGGGCTGTCGGTGCGATGATCGCCCCGGCCGCTGCGGCCAGGAGCCAGGCTCCCATCAGGGAACCGAGCCAAATGTCCGTCCCGGCGAACGCCCCGAGGCATTCGGTCAGGACCAATACCTGGGCGGCGATGCCGAATACGCCATAACAGAATGCCACCATCGCACTGGGCATTGCGTCTTCCCCACCACAGTAAACGGGCGTTTACCAGGATAGTGGGCCGACTATGACGCGGGTGACAAAAGGCGTGTGTATTTCTGCAGACGGCGGCCGATCCATTCGCCCAAGGGCATGTCTGCCAGGCCGCCGTGATTCCTTTTCGAAACCCGGCGATCAGAACTGCTTGAGGAATCGCAAGTCGTTCTCGAAGAGCCAGCGGATGTCGGAGATCTCGTACTTCCGCATCGCCAGCCGCTCGATGCCGAAGCCGAAGGCCCAGCCGGTGTACTTCTCGCTGTCGATCCCGACGGCGTCGAAGACGTTGGGGTCCACCATGCCGCAGCCGCCCATCTCGACCCAGCGTTCGTTGCCGCTCTTGTCGGTCAACAGCAGGTCGACCTCGGCGCTGGGCTCGGTGAATGGGAAGAAGCTCGGCCGGAACCGCCACTTCGTGTCGGGGCCGAAAAAGACGTGGATGAACTGCTCGATCGTGGTCTTGAGGTCCACCATGGTGACGCCCTCGTCGACGACGAGCGCCTCGAGCTGGTGGAACATGTACATATGCGTCGCGTCGACCGCGTCGGGACGGTAGACCCGGCCCGGCGCCACCACGCGGATCGGCGGCTTGGTCTTCTCCATCACGCGGATCTGGATCGTCGAGGTCTGGCTGCGGAGCAGGACGTTGTCCTCGATGTAGAAATTGTCCGACGGGGTGCGGGCCGGGTGTTCGGGCGGAATATTCAGGGCGACGAAGTTGTGCCACTCGTCCTCAACCTCGGGACCGTAGGCGACGCCGAAGCCCATCCGGCCGAAAATGTCCAGCAGCTCGTCGATCGTCTGCATGATCACGTGACGGCAGCCGATCTGTACCGGCACGCCGGGCAGCGTGACGTCGATCAGCTCCCGCTGCCCCTTCTGCGTCTGTTCGAGGGCCTTCTTTCGCTCCTCGAAAGCGGCCAAGACGTCGTTCTTGGTCTTGTTGGCGAGTTGCCCGCCGCGGGGTTTCTCCTCGCGGGGGAGCTTGCCGACCTGGCTGAGCAGGTCCATGATCAGGCCCTTGCGGCTGAGGTACTTGATGCGGAACTCCTCCAGGGCCTTGAGATCCCGAACCTTCAGCAGTTCCGCGAGAGCCTCTTTCCCAACCTGTTCGAATTGCTCCAACATGACCGAGCCTCCAACCCGCCAAAGAACGATCCCCCGGCGTCACACCGCTCACCCGACTCGGGCGACGCTCCGGGGGGATCGAGTCAACCTTCGAGTGAATCAGGCGAGGGCCGCTTTGGCCTGCTGCAGGATCGCATCGAAGCCCTGCGGATCGGCGATGGCGATCTCGCTGAGCATCTTGCGATTGATGGCGATCTGGGCCTTCTTGCAGCCGTTGATGAACTCGCTGTAGCGCACGCCTCGCTCTCGGCAGGCGGCGTTCAGACGGATGATCCACAGACCGCGAAAATCTCGTTTCTTGGCCCTGCGGTCACGCCGGGCGTACACTTCTGCGCGTCGGAGGGCCTCGGTGGCCAATCTCCATGTGTGTCCTGCCATTGCGCGATGGCCGCGCATCCGCTTGAGTTCTCGCTTCTTGGCCTTGCGAACTGCATGACCCTTGACTGTTCTTGGCATGTCAGCTTTCTCCTGGTTCTTGTGGCGTCTTACAAAAATGGAGGATTGGGCCTGTATGATTCAAGGAAATCTCATTCTTCGATTTCCTTGAACAGTTGGCCATCGGTGTCGTCCGGCAGAAGGCTACGGTTTGAAAACGGAAGATCAAAAAACGTGATCCTCCTTTTTCAAAGGAGGCCTAATCCTCCATTCTTGTAAGACTCCGGTTTCTGTAAATCCAGCTTGCTACGGCAGCTGAGACGCCGGGAAGCAAGCCCTTGTTGTTCTCTATGGACCGCACGGAGCGAACGCTCAACTGTGCAGCGCCGCGATCATCTTGGCCGCGTAGGCGGGCAGCGCCACGGTGGACGGACGACGGATCTTCCGCAGCCGCTTGGAACTCTTGACGCTCATCAGGTGGCCCTTGCCGGGCTTGCGGTGCTTGATCTTGCCATTGGCCGACACCTTGACCCGCTTGGCCAGCCCCTTGTGCGTTTTCTGTTTCTGCTTCGGCATATGGTTCCTCAAACAGCATGGACAGGTTGCGTACCACAGGTAAAACCAGGAGTATACCGCCCAATAGAAGTGCGGTCAACGGATATTGGCAAAAAAAGTGCGACGCGATGCCGGGTGCCGGGGATCGGCCCGCGCCCTCTGCCCCAGGCGGCTGCTACTTGGGAACCAGCAGCAGGGTCATCCTGCGTCCGGTCAACGCCGAAGGACGTTCGACCTTCGCGATGTCCTGCAGGCCTTCCATGATCTCATTGAGCAGAGCATAACCCTGGTCCTTGTGAAGCATCTGGCGGCCGCGGAACATGAGCGAAAGCTGGACCCTGTGCCCCTTCTCCAGAAACTCCCGGGCGTGTTTGACCTTGATCTCCAGATCGTGTTTGTCGGTCTCAGGCCGAAGCCGAATCTCCTTGAGCGTCGCCACAGGGTGTACCGTCTTCTTGTGGGCTTCCCGTACCCGTCGCTTCTGCTGGTAGAGCCACTTGCCGTAATCCATGATCCGGCACACCGGCGGCTCGCTGTTCGGGGCCACCTCCACAAGGTCCAGACCCGCTTCCTGGGCCTTGCTCATGGCCTCCTCCTTGGAGACGATCCCAACCTGGTTGTTTTCCTCATCGACGAGCCGAATCTTGTCGGCCCGGATCCCCCCATTGATGCGAAGACCTCGTTTCACCGTTTTCGACCACCTTGCCTTTCTCAAAAGAATGAACACGTCGACCCCCGCGGGCCGATCGTCATACGGCATCTAACGCGATACTGTACCACATTTTGCGCGCGTCCAGCACATCAAAATGCCAGATCCGTCGCTTTGTCGGCGATTTTCCGCCGGACCACGGCCAGGAACTGTTCGACAGATGCCGTCCGGGTATCCTGGCTGCCGCGGATTCGCACGTTGACTTGGCCGGCCTCCGCCTCCTTGGGCCCCACGACGAGCATATAGGGGATCTTCTCGCCGTGCGTCTTGGCGATCTTGGCGCCGATCTTCTCATCCGAGAGGTCAACCCCACATCGGACGTCCGCCTGGCCCAACGTCTCCTGCACCCTGGCTGCGTACGCGTTGCTCTTCTCGCTGATGGTCAACACGCGGGCCTGTTCCGGCGCCAGCCACGGGGGCAACGCCCCGGCGTACTGCTCGATCAGAATGCCCATGAACCGCTCGAGAGAGCCCAGTACGGCACGATGGATCATCACCGGGGTCTTCTCGGTGTTGTCCTCATCCACGTAGCCGAGTTCGAACCGCTGCGGCATGGAGAAATCAAGCTGGATCGTGCCAACCTGCCAGGACCGGCCGATGCAGTCTTTGACGTGGAAGTCGATCTTGGGCCCGTAAAACGCGCCGTCGCCTTCGTTGATCCGGAAGGTGATCTTCTTGTGGTTCAGGGCGGCCTTCAGGGCGTTCGTCGCGGTCTCCCAGATCTCGTCGGAGCCGATGTGCTTCTCCGGCTTGGTCGACAGCTCGATCGCGAAATCGGCGAAGCCGAAGGCCTTGTAGGTCTCGAAGATCAGATTGATCACACCGATGATCTCGGACTCGATCTGGGCGGGCGTGCAATAGATATGGGCATCGTCCTGGGTGAACTGCCGGACCCGGAACAGGCCGTGCAAAACCCCGCTGGCCTCATGCCGGTGCACCATGCCGAACTCCGCCATGCGGAGCGGAAGCTCCCGGTAGGAGTGCTTTGTGGTCTTGAACAGAAGACAGCCGCCGGGGCAGTTCATCGGCTTGACCGCGTAGTCGATCTCGTCGATCTTGGTGAAGTACATGTTCTGCTTGTAATTGTCCCAGTGGCCGCTGCGATGCCACAGTTCCTCGTTGAGAATGATCGGGGTGCGGACCTCCTTGTACCCGTACTTGCGGTTCATCTGGCGCATGAAGTCGAGCATCTCGTTCCACACGATCATGCCCTTGGGGTGCATGAAGGCGAAACCCGGGCCCATCTCGCTGAAGCTGAACAGCTCCAGTTGCTTGCCCAAGACGCGGTGGTCGCGTTTCTTGGCCTCTTCCAGGCGATTGATGTACTCGTCGAGTTCCTTCTTCGTCGGCCAGGCGGTGCCGTACACCCGCTGGAGCATCTTCTGGGTGGCGTCGCCGTGCCAGTAGGCCCCGGCCACGGACATGATCTTGAAGGCCCCGACCTTTGCGGTGCTGGGGACGTGCGGCCCCCGGCACAGGTCCTCGAATCCGTTGTCCCCGTGGGAGTAGAAGCTGATCACCTGGCTGTCAACCCGCTCGATGTTGTCGGTCTTGTACTTGTCGTTGCGAAGCTCCTCCAGGGCCTCCTGCCGGGACAGTTCCTTGCGGGTGAAAGGCTTGTTGGCATCGACGATCTCCTGCATCTTGGCCTCGATGCGGGCGAAATCATCCGGGCGAATCGGCTCATCGAGATCGATGTCGTAGTAGAAACCGTCCTGAACGGTCGGGCCGTAAACGAGCTTCGTCGCCGGCCAAAGGCTGCAAATGGCCTCGGCCATTACGTGCGCACAACTGTGTCGCATCAGTTCGAGGCCTTCTTTGTCCTTGGGCGTGACGATCTGGACGCGCGGCGTGCCCCTGAGGGGCGTATTCAGATCCACCAGTTTTCCATCGATTTTCGCGGCTATGGCGGCTTTGGCCAATCCTGCGCCGATCTTCTCGGCAACCTGCTTCGCAGTGGCGCCGTCGGCCATCTCGAGGGTGCTGCCGTCTGGTAATGTGATTGTTGCCATACGTCCTTCCAAATTCGCGCGTCTCTTGTGCTTTTCCCGAATATACTGGACCCACCCGCAAAGTCAAGTATCGTCCGAATCCGGCATCGATGCGACAATCGGCCGGCGTTGTCGCCTCGTGCTGCCGTATCGCGACACATGAGCATCTATGGTAACCCCATCCAATGCAAGGGTTTACAGTCGGTTCACCCCACCGGTCATCAGAAGAGCCCACTTTTCGCTGGTTAGTCGTTGTTATGGGACGGATCGCCTGGTATCATAGGAGAGTTGGAGCGCATGTGCATAGTCCGCATGTAAGGGACGCCGATGAACGCGAACCTGGTGCTTCTCAGCAAGAACGGATCTCAAAGGACCTTCACCCTGCCCAAGCAGGTGACGGTTCTGGGGCGAAGACACGACTGCGACCTACGGATCCCCCTGCCGACCGTATCGCGAAGGCATTGCCAGCTTTCGGCCAACGCCGAGACGATGAAGCTTCGAGATCTGAGCTCGCGGGCCGGAACGTTCGTCAACGGCAAGAAGGTCGAACCCGAGACGGAGATCCCCCTCAAGCCGGGGGACTATATCCGCATTGGGCCGCTGACGTTCGTCTGCCAGATCGACGGCAAGCCCGCCAAAATCGTCCCGCCACCCAAGAAATCCGCGACGCAGGCTCCCAAAGCCAAGCCCAAGCCAGAACCCAAGAAGGCCGCCGGCCCCGCGACCGACGATGATCTCGAGGCCGAACTCGAGAAGGAATTGAGCGGCAAACCCGACAACAAGGCGGGGGACGAGTTGGACGACCTGGACGTGTCCGACAGCTTCATCAACCTGGACGATTTGGACTCCGATCTCGAAGACTCCAAGGGGACCTGATCTGGCGATCGTGGCGTCAGCAACACGGCCAGGCCCGGAATGACCAGGACAACGCCAACGACCTTTCTCGTCACGGTCTTCACGCCGGTCTCCCGCAACCGTCGGGGTCAGGAAGGCCTCACTTCACCCCCTGCCGACGGGCGAGGATGGCCTCGATCTCATCCATCGTCCGGTTCATCACAGCCATCGTCTTGCGGAAGGGTTCCGCCGTCGTCATGTCCACGCCGGCCTCCCTCAGAATCGCGATCGGGTGGTCCGAGCCGCCGGCCGAGATGAAACGCAGGTACCGCTGGGCCGCCCCTTCGCCGCCGCCGAGCGTCTCTTCCGCCAGGGCCGTGGCCGCGGTGAACGACGTGGAGTACTGATAGACGTAGAAGTTGTAATAGAAGTGGGGGATGTACGCCCATTCGACGGCGTACAGGTCGTCGATGCGGCAGACTCCCTTGTCGTGCCCGTAATACTCCTTGAGGATATCGCCATAGAGCTTGGTGAAGGCGTCGCCGGTCAGAGGCTCGCCCCGCTCGGCCATCTCGTGCATCCGCAGTTCGAATTCCGCGAACTGCGTCTGGCGAAACACCGTGCCCTTGATCCCGTCCAGGTAGTTCATCAGCAGCGAGAGCCTCGTGTCGTCGTCCTGAATCTCACGGAGCATCTTGTGGATGAGCAGCGTCTCGTTGAACGTCGAGGCCACCTCGGCCACGAAGGTCGAATAGTCCGCCAGCGGAAACGGCTGGGTCTTGTTGGCATAGTAGCTGTGCAGGGCGTGTCCCATCTCGTGGGCCAGCGTGCTGACGTCGTCGTACCGGCCGTTGAAATTCAGCAGGATATAGGGGTGCACGTCATATGCGCTGCCGTTGGAGTAGGCGCCGGACCGCTTGCCCGGCGTCGGATAGACATCGATCCA
>JAAYVJ010000029.1 GCA_012517265.1 Planctomycetota bacterium
GTTGCCCGGATACGGGCTCTTTAGGAGATCGACACGTGAGTGACAAGGCAAGGAAGATCGTCGAGTGGCCGGTGGCGGCCATCGACCCGCATCCGGAGAACCGGCCGGTCAATGACAAGAGTCCCCGCTACGCGGAGATCCGTGAAAGCATCCGCACCAACGGGATCCAGCAGCCGCTGATCGTGCGGACCAAGCCGGGGGCGTCCGATCGCGCGCAGTGTCTGTGCGGTCATCACCGTTTGGCGATCGCGCAGGAATTGGGAATGGCGACCGTGCCGGTGGACCATCGCGGTGTCGTCACGGACGCGCAGGCCTTCGAGATCATGGCGATCAGCAATCTGCACATCCCGCTGACGCCTCTGGAGGAGGGCCAGCGGGCCGCCAAGTGGCTGGACCATTACGACCAGGACGCCCAGGCCGTGGCCGCCAAGCTCGGAAAGACCGCCCGCTGGGTCGTCGAGCACGCGCAGATCTATCGCAATCTGACGGCCGACTGGCGCAAGGCCGCCGGCGAGATCCCGGCCTTCGACCGCTGGACCGCGGCACACTGGGCGGTGATCGCCAAGCTGCCGCCTCGCATTCAGGGCGAGCAGCTGGCGAAGTTCCGCAACAACGCCTTTTGTTCCTACGACCGCTGGTCGGTCAAGGAGCTGGAGAACCGGATCGGGCACAAGACGTTCCTCTTGGCCAAGGCTCCGTTCCCGCGGGAAAGCTGTGCCGGCTGTGTGAACCGGACCGGCCAGCAGCCGCTGTTCCTCTGGGCCGATACGCCCGAGGGTGCGACGGGCGATCAGGAGCGGTGCCTGGATGTCAAGTGCTGGCAGCGAAAGTGCGAGAAGGCCGATCGCGAGGCCTTCAAGCGCCTGGCCCAGGAGAAGGGGCTGGAAAGCCCGCTGCCATTGTGTTTGCTCAAGGAGCCCAAGGACTGCTGGAGCAAGGAGTACGACGAGTACAGGGCCGGTGTCAGCGCCTGTCGGCGGGCCCACAAGGGGCTCGTACTGTGCGGGGACGTCAAGATCGTCAAAGAAGGGACCAAAGGTGCGGTCCCGGCCATCGTGGTCGCCGGCGTGGGCAAGAACACGGTCAAGCACGTGGTCGTGCAGAAGGAGCGGACGGCAGCGTCTCGTCCCCGCCCGCAATCCGTCGAGCCGACGGCGGCCGAACTGAAGCGGCGCCGAGACCAGGAGCGATGGGACCGGGTCTGTGACGCCGCGATCGAGAAGATCCGTGCGATGCCGGCCCCGTGCTCCGAGGCGATCCTGCTGCTCACATCGTTCATCGATCCACCTGCGACGGACCCTCACAAGATCTCCGATATCATCAAGGCCTGGAAAGAGGATCGAACCCAATTCGAGACGATGGTGAGGGAATGGTTCTGGTCGGCGATCGTCCAACGTGGCGGCCTGGACTTCTTCGACGGCGCGCGGGAAGGCCTCGAGCAGATCGGTCCGCTCTTCGGCATCGACATCGATGCCCAGTACCAGGCGATGGTGGAGGCGGACGCCCGCCAGGAGGAGCTGCGAAGTCGCACGCAGACCGTTGCTGTCGCATTGCCCAAGTCGGTCAAGGCCTCGTGCGACCTGCGTGTGCTCGAGGACGGCGGCGCGTGGCACGGCGGCTATGCGATCGAGATCCCCCAGGGCAAGACCGATTTGCCGGCGGACACGCTCGGCGAGAGCTACCCGAGCAAGGCCCACGCCCTCAAGGCAATGGCCGAAGCGGCCAAGGCCGCGCTCGACAAACTCAAGACCCGGCGGCTGTGTCCCGCGGCGCTCCACAAGCAGATCGCCGGCGAGCTGGACAAGATCGCCAAGGCCTGCGAGCTGGAGTTGCAGCGAACGGGCCAAGGGCCCACGCCGGGCGTCTGCCGGGTGTGCGGTTGCACGGACGCCGATTGCTCGGGCTGCGTCGAGAGGACCTCAGAGCCGTGTCACTGGGTCGACAAGGAGCACACGCTGTGCTCGGCGTGCGCCGGCAACGAGTCACGAGCCACGAGTCACGGGTCACCTGTGAAACCTTCGGGGCTCATCGAGAACCCCGAGAAGATCCGCGTCGAGATGGACAAGGCCTGGAAGGCCGCAGTCACGATCAAGATCGCCCAGGTCGACGGGCTCTGGTACGTCGGGTGGGACGCCCACGTGCCGGGCGAGGGCTCGCCCATGCCCTGCAGTACGGCCCACCACGGCTACACGCTCCGCAACGATGCCCTCAGCGATGCCCACATGCGGTTGACGGCCTGGCTCGACGGCAAGCCGGGCAGGAAGGGCTACAAGCATCACGACGCGATCAAGGAGGCCCTGCGGGTCGCCTTGGGAGCGGCGATGGACAACAAGTCAGGCCAGGGTCGCTGTGACCCGGCTCCGGCGGCCTGTGACGTCGGCTGCCTGGGCTGCGAAGTCCCGGCCAAGAGCAAAGGAAAGGCGTAACCCGACTCGGTCGGATCGTTCTCTGTTGCGGATCGGTTGACACACGGATGGCCAAGAGAGAGCCCAGGAAAC
>JAAYVJ010000288.1 GCA_012517265.1 Planctomycetota bacterium
GGAAGGGCGTCGTCGGGCCAGTCCAGCGTGTCCTCGGGAAAACACCCCGCCAACAGAACCAGCCCAAGGCAGACCGTCCACACATGCGATTTCGAAATTCGATCACAAAGCACCTCTTCGCTCCTCTTGACGCTGTTTGAGCATTACCCAGGGACCGGGTTTGGGTTCGTACGAATCGCCCGTCAGCCCCGGTTGAGGCCGCAACGCGGCGGCGGCCTTGGCCTCCCAGCCCCCACCCGTTCAGGACCGCCTGCCCTTGCTCTTGCATCGAGTTGCGAACCGTCTCGGCCGGCGCCGTCAGCCCCCGACCTGTGACGGCGCCGAGAGTGAGAGAAACGATCACGACCGCCGGCAAATCTCCCTCATCGGCCCGAGATTTCAGGGCGCAGTTCCCCCCACGTTGGCCTGCGGAACCAGTCGACCTGGGCATTGCGAGCGATCAGCCTTTGCGGAAGACCGCGACGACATTCTGAACCTCGACCACGAACAGGCGATTGTCGCCTTCGAAATCGACCGGGATGGCCCCTTTCGGGTTGAACAGGACCTTGTCGTACTTCCGCAGCGGGATGTCCGGCGTGTGCTCGATCTCCGCCGAGACCGCCACCACGCGTCCGGTGATCGTGGGAATCTCGATCGTGTCGGGCAGCTTGATCCCGCCCTTGGTCTCTTTCTTGTCCTCATCCTTGCGGATCACGACCCGCTTGCCGATCGGTTCGATCGTCTCGATCTTTTGTGCGTCCATCTGCCGCTCGTTCTTCATGGGTTCGCCCCTCTCCGATCACCGCGTCACAAGGCCTTGTCGCCGCCCAGCAACTTGTCGATATCGACGCCAGGCAGAGCCGGCAGCGTGATCTGGCCGGACTTCTCCAGCGGCAGCATGATCGTCCCCAAGCGAGGCGTGTCGATGGTCAGATCCACCTGAGCCTCGTAGGGAATCGTCGCGCCCGGCCGAACGCCGGCCAGCAGACGCAGCGTGCTGATGTAGTCGATCCGGGCTGGAAGGGACACGGTCTGGCTGCCGTTGATGGGGATTTGAACCGCCAGCTCCTGAGATCCCGCCATGAACCGCTTGCCCTGAGTTGACATCGCGTAGTTGAATCGCCGCAGCGGCAGTTCCGCCGGGTAGTGATTGACGATCTGCACGTCGAAGACGACGGTGGCGCCGTAGGCGTCCGCGTCCCGGAACTGAACCCCCATCACCCGAGCCGTCGGCTTGCGGAGGCTCATGGACTCTTCCATGCTCTCGCACCCAAGACCCGCCGTCAGCAACAAACCGACGAACAACACTTTTGCCATCCGCGTCATCGTTGAATCCCTTCCAAAATCCTGCGTGCAAGATACCCGCAAGGAACCGGCCGGTCAAGCCGTAGTGCCTGGGCCGCGCGGGGCATGTCCGCCGTACGCTTCGCAGGAGGACGGAGGGAACGGGACGGGACGCGCGTCGGGCGACGGTCAGAAGTGGGCCCGCAGGAAGGTGATCAGATGAGGCCCGAGGACCAATAGTCCGATGGCGACCGAGCCGACCGCCGAGATCAGCACGCCGCCGGCGGCGACGTCCTTGGCGCACTTGACCAGCGGATGGTACTCCGGCTTGGCCGCATCGGCCAGGAACTCCAGCGCCGTGTTCAGGGCCTCGGCCGTCCAGACCGCCATGATCGCCAGGATGATCCAGCACCATTCCGGATCGGTCAGATGAAAGAACATTCCCGCGATCAGGATGCAGAAGGAGGCGAACGCGTGCAGCCAGGCGTTGTGCTGCGAACGAAGCATCAACGCCACACCGTGGAACGCGTTTCGGAAGCTGTGCAGCCGGCCCGTGAGCGTGAACGACCCGTTGTTCCCGTTGATCGGTTTGGGAGCTTGTTTGTCAGTCTGTTCCGTTGTTGACTCCGCCATAGGGGCAGTCGGTTTGCCGCGGGTCAGATTCCCATCGCGCACGTCCGATATCACCACTGCTGTCGACGCCATTTCATCAGCCTCACATCACATCAGACACCCACACACGATACCCTATCTGATATCGGCGGACAAGCGGCCCGGCTTGATTTTCCTTGGCCCGCCCCCGTGGCGGTCGCTTCCGCCGCACCCGCGCTCCTTCGCCCCAAGGTCACGAATCAGCCTCTCCGAAGCCATCCTCAGATGTCCCACAGGGGCGGGCCCGCCGCCGATCGCCGCCATCCGCCTCTCCAGGCGCTGCGACGAAAAGCGGACGCTTCCCCTGTACCGCAGACGCCTGAATCGGTCCTTAGGCAATCCCCTGAATCGAGGCGCGGCATTCGCCACGGCTCGGCCTCGCTGCTTCGGGACAGCCCAGACCGGCTCTTCGCAACCGCCAGCACACGTCTGAGACAAAGGCGATCCCTCCCGTCCAGACCGTCACGTCGCGCAACCTCCGCCGGAGACGTCCCTCTTAATACAGATACGGTGACTCTACAATAAAAGGAGCAGGGCTCCTCGCACGCGTGGTCCTGCGCCCGAGGAGCCCCTGTCGCAGAATCCTGCTGATCGTCCTATCGATCGCCGGCGAGGTATCGCACCTCCTGGGCCGACAGGACTCGGTTGTAGATCCGGAACTCATCGAGCATGCCCGAGAAGTAGGCGTCCGCCGTGTACTGGGAGCGGCCCAGCCAGTTCTGGGTCGTATTGCCCAGATCCTTGGGCAGCAGTGTCGTCGCGGCCTGTCCCACTTGCTCGCCGTCGAGGTAGAGCGTCATCCGCATCGTCTTGCTGTCGATCGAGACGGCCATGTGGTGCCAGCCCAGCGAGATCGCGGCTGGAGAGTCCACGATCTGCTCGCCCACCGCCGCGGTGCGGATCGCAAACCGCATCGGGCCGCCGGTGCTTTGACGCGGGCACAGGAACATGTAGACCGTGCTGTCCGAGCCGAAGTCGAAGACGCGCTGCCAGGAGCCGCTGCCGCCGCTGAAGTTCACGTGCGTGGCGACCGTCACGTCGTTGAGCGTGGGCATCAGGGGCCCGATGGGCAGGGTCACGAAGGTGCTGCTTCCGTTGAAGTTCAACGCCTTGCCGGAATAGCCGGCGCTGTAGCCGCTGTCGCCGGTGAGCGTGCCGTGGTAGTTCCTGCCGGAGCTGTCCTGGACGTTGTCGTCCATCGTGTACCAGGCGACCAGGCCGGTCTTGCC
>JAAYVJ010000030.1 GCA_012517265.1 Planctomycetota bacterium
CTCTTCGGGACCGCACTGACCGCATTGACCCTATTGACCGTATTGATGCTGCTGACCCTATTGTCAATAAGGTCAATGGGGTCAACTCGGTCCTGAGCTGGGTAGGGGACCAGACGCTGCGCGGGGGCGCGCAACGCTCGGCCGCGACGCGGCGGAATCCGGATCCGTTCATCGCCGGAAAACAAAAAGCCCCCTGACGAATCAGGGGGCTTTTCTCATCTACTGCAAGCTCTCAGGGTCGGTTACGGCATCTGCGACGTGAAGTGGTACGTGCCGGAGCCGATCTCGAAGAGGACCTCGCCGCCCTGCGCGCCGATCAGGCGGACGCCCTCGGCCTGCGGGGCTGGCTTCCTGCCTTCCAGGATGGCCGACGGATCGGCGGCGGGGATGTGGACCGTCGCGGTCGTGTTGGCCGGGATGGTGACATCGAGCTGAAGCTTGTCGCCGTCCAGTTTCCAGGCGGTTGCGATCCTGCCCTGGATCGAGTCGTAGGTCGTTCTGGCCCAGGACAGGCGGCCGCCGGGGGTCGGGCGGATAAGGATGCGCTTATAGCCGGGCCCGTCGGTGTCGATGCCGCCGATGGTGCGGAACATCCACTCGCAGACCGCGCCGAAGGAGTAGTGGGCGAAGGAGTTCATGCCGGGGTCCTGGAAGCCCTTCTCCGGCGTCCAGCCGTCCCAGCGTTCCCAGATGCTCGTGGCGCCGTGCTTGATCGAGAAGCCCCAGGACGGGAACGTCTCATTGTGGAACAGGTGGTAGGCGACGTCCGTGCGGCCGATGGCGTTGAGCGTGGCCATCAGGTCCTTGGTGCCCACGAACCCGGTCGAGAGGTGCCACTGGCGGCTGCTGATGTTGTCCACCAGGCGCTGGGCGGCCTGCTCCCGCTGCGCCTGGGGCAGCAGATCGAAGGCCAACGCCAGGACGTAGACGGTCTGCGTGTCGCCCTTGATTTTGCCGTCGGCGGAGACATATGCGGCGTCGAAGGCCGCGCGGATGTCTTCGAAGAGCTTCTGATACTTCGCGGCGTCGTCCTGCTTGCCCAATACCTTGGCGACTTCGGCGACCAGCTTTGTGCTGTGCGCGAAGTAGGCAGTGGCCAGGACGTCCTTCGGCGTGTCGGCGCGGATACTCAGCCAGTCGCCGTACCCCTCGGCCGGGCGGAGCAGCGTGCCCTTCGTGGTTCCCTTGCAGTACTCGATCCACCTCTCCATCGCGGCGTAGTGTCTGGCGAGGATCCGGGTGTCGCCGTAGACCTTGTAGATTGTCCAGGGACAGATCACGCCGGCGTCGCCCCAGGCCGCGGTGCCGCCGCCGGTGGCGACCTTGCGGGGCGAGACGTCGGTGAAGGCGCCGTTGGGGAGTTGGGCATCGTCGACGTCCACCGCCCACTTCGTGAAGAACGACGCGACATCCGTATTGAATGTCGCGGTGCGGACGTAAATCTGGGCGTCGCCCATCCAGCCGAGCCGCTCGTCGCGCTGCGGGCAGTCGGTCGGGATGTCGATGAAGTTGGCCCGTTGGGTTTGGCACACGTTGTGATAGAGCGTGTTGGCCATCGGGTCCGAACAGGCGAAGTGGCCGACCACCGGGGTCGCGCTGGTCAGCTCGATGCCGGTGATGTCGTCCAGGGAGGGTTTGCCGGGATAGCCGGTCAGCTCGACGTACTGGAAGCCGTGGAAGGTGAAGCGGGGCTGCCAGACCTCGGTGCCGCCGCCTTTGCAGACGTAAGTGTCGATGGCGCGGGCGCCGCGCAGGTTCGTCGTGTAGATCGTGCCGTCGGGATTGAGCCGCTCAGCGAACCGCAGGACGATCTTCTGTCCCGGCTGGGCGTCGCGGACCTTGAGGCGGACGAAACCGGCGAAGTTGGTGCCCATGTCGTAGATCCACGCGCCGTCCTTGGCCGTGGCGATGCCCACCGGTTTGATCTCCTGGAACTTGCGGACTGGGACCCCGGGATAGGACTCGATCCTGGCCTGGATCTTTTCGGTGACGTTGACCGGCTTCCAGGCGGCGTCGTTGAAGTCCGGCGTGCTCCAGCCGGGCATCTCCTTGCGGGCGTCGTACGTCTCGCCCATGAGGAAGTCGCCTTCGAGGATCGGGCCGGTCGCGGCGGTCCAGGTCTTGTCCGTCACGACGGTCTCGGCGCTGCCGTCGGCGTATTCGATCTGCAGTTGGGCTGCGAACCGCGTGTTGGCGCCGTAGTGGTCGCGAATGCGTCCCCAGCCGATGTGGCCGCTGTACCAGCCGTCGGCGAGGATGCCGCCAAGGGCGTTGAAGCCCTTATTCAACCGCTCGGTGACGTCGAAGGTGTTGTAGTAGACGCGGGCGTCATAGTCGGTCCAGCCGGGGGCGAAATAGGCCTCGCCGACGGGCTGGCCGTTGAGGTACAGCTCGTAGTTGCCCAGGGCCGAGGCGTAGACGGTCGCCCGCTTGACGGCCTTCTCCACGACGAATTCCTTGCGGAGGAACTGGGCCGGAGGAAGGAACAGTCCGGCCGGCCCCACGCTGATGTTGTTCCAGGGCCCGATGCCGTAGGCGCCCAGCTTCTCGACGCTTTTCCAGTCTGCGGCGTTGAAGCCGGCGTCGGTCCAGCCGGCGGCCGCGGTCGAAGAACTCGACCACTGCTCATCGGAGACGATTCTGATCGGGTCGCCGGTCTTGAAGCGAAGCGCCACGGCGACCAGCACGCCGGCCGGATTCGCTCCGTCGCCCTCGTTCCTGGCCTCGATGGCGAGAACATTGGTTCCTTTGCGCAGGTGCTTGGCGAGATCCGCGCAAGCAGCCTCTTTGAAGCTGTTACCGTCGGCGGCTTTTTGGCCGTTGACGAACAGGGTGAAGGCGTTGTCCACGGAGACCGCGCAGATCGCGGAAACCAGTTCGCGGTCCGCCGGGACTGTAAATTCCTTGCGGAAGTACCGCGTCGCGGCCGGCGCGGCGTTCCTGCCGTTCTCTCCGGCCTGCCAGATCCACGAGGCGCCTGCCAGATCGACCTTGCGGCCTTCCGGGTCGCGCTGGCGGGATGCGTCGAAACCGATCCACTTGGCCTTCCACTGGTCCGGCTTGAGCAGGCCCATCGTCCAGAAGGCCGGCTTGCTCCAGGAGCAGGGCTTCTCGTCCTTGTCCCAGACCTGCACCTTCCAGTAGCACTGCATCTGTGATTCGAGCGGCTTGCCGGCATAGACGATCTGATTGGACTGGCTCGAAACGACCTTGCCGCTGTCCCACAGATCCCCGGTCTCCTTGTCGAGCAGTTTGGGGCTGCTGGCGACCAGGATTCGGTATGCCGTCTGTACCTGGCCGCGTTTGTCGGACTCGAGAGTCCAGCTCAGCCGGGGTTCGACGACGTCGATCCCGAGCGGGTTCATCAGGTACTCGCATCGCAGGTTCTGCGGCTCGACGCCGCCCCCGAAGGGCCCGGCGTTCGCGCCGACCGCGAGGAATCCGACCGCGCAGGCCGTGGCGATGGTTGTGGCAAGCAAGGAACGATACACTCTCATGATGCTCGACCTCCTACTGAAAATGCGGCGAGGGTTTCCAGCCCCTCGAAAGCGAAGTCGAGGCCCACCCCGCATCGGGGGGGCCTCGCGACGAACACGCGGATGGGATCCGCCCCCGGACGGGGCGGGTCCGTGCTATTTCTCCACAGACTCCTGAGCCGGGGGGGCGGTCTTGTCCGCCGAGCCGCCATAGATGAAACGCATCTGGCCGACGTTCGGGATCCATCGCAGGGAGACGAGCCCGTGTAGCAAACGCATGGCCCCGCTCTGGTTGCTGTTGGCGGCCAGGGTGCTCTTGACACTTGAAGGCCAGGGGAACTCGAATCCGCTGGGCCAGTAGACGAACAGGGCTTTGCCCACCAGATAGTATCGCGGCACGACGCCGGCCCGCGGCGGGTCCCAACCCCGGCTGGCGACCGTGGGCTGGCCCCACCAGCGGCCGTCTTCGCTGTTGGGACTGTTGTCGCCCATCGCGAAGAACTCGTCCTGGTTGAGCTTGAACGGATTGCCCTCGACTGCGCGGGCGGGTCTGGCGCCTTCCCGGCCGGTGTAGTGGACATCCCGGAACAGAGCGACATGCGAGAGCGCCAACTTGCCGGCGCCGAAGATCTCGGCTCGCGGGAGGATCGCGATGTCTCTCTTCATCGCGTCGGAGGTTCGTCCGAGCTCGGCGGACAGTTCGTTGCCGTCGAATTCGAGCAGGAGCCGATGGTCCACGTTGGCGAATTTGACCAGCGTGCGGACGCCGGGGGCCGGTGCGTCAACCTTCTTGGTGGCCAGGATGGTCTCCTGGCCCTTGTCGACCTTGGCCAGCGTCATGGTGCCGTCCAGGCTGATCCACCCCTTGTAGTCGACCCCGTATTTGCTCAGGGTGACGCCGATCTGCCCTTGGGAGTCCGCCGGGTTCACGTAAAATCGGAACATGAGATCGCTGACGATCGGCATTCGCCTGTAGTTGAAGACTTCGTTGTAGGCGTAGGTGTCGGCGAAGCCGTTGGCCGAGGTGTCGGAGTCGTCGGCGGTGGGGGCGTTGTACGCCAGTGTGCTGGGCCGGCCGGCCGGGCTGTCCAACAGCAATTGTGTGGGGTCTTCCTCGCTGATCTTCCAGGCCGTGCCCTCGAAGCGGAACGGAGGCTTCCACGGATGCCCGTTGAACGCGCCGGACTGGTTCGGATTGACCGGCCTGAAGTCGTTGTCGTAGATGGGCATCCACAGCTCTTTTTGAACCTGCGGAGGTTTGCGGGCGATGAGCCCGTCGATATAGACATCCCCGTCGATCACTTCGATCGTCTCGCCCGGCAGCCCGATCAGACGCTTGATGTAGTTCTCCGCCGGGTTGATGGGATTCTTGAAGACAATGACATCCCACCTGTGCGGGTCTTCGAACTGGTAGATGCATTTGAGCACCAGAATTCGGTCTCCGTTGGCCACCGGGATCTTCTCCCCGGCCGGCACGCGGTAGCCGCAACTGGGGCAACGGGTCTCCTGGCGGATGGCCACGGGTCCCGGCGGAATGGTGTCTTCCGGCATCCCGTAGTAGTGCGGCACGAACCCGTGGTCGTACTGGTATCCGCACTGGGGGCAGCGGAGGCGAAAATGGGCTCCCTTGAGCGTGTCGGCCATGCTGCCCGTGGGGATGCGGAACGCCTCCATGACGAAGGCCCGGAATACGAACGCCAGGATGAAGGCCGTGATCAGCCATTCGAACGTGTTGGCGATCTCCGCGGCGCGATCCTTCTTCTTCACGACCGGCTTGTTCCTGCCGGCCTTATCGGTTCTGCTCTCAGCCATTCACTCCTGTCCTGTCCGCAGATGACTGCTCAAGATTCTCTCGCGACGACGGAGGGTTTCGCTGGGTCCGCGTTCGCGGTCAAACCCGCCCGACGCATATATAATGAAAGGCCTATTATGCCGCGGTCCTCTGCGGCGGTCAACCAGGGAAAATTTTTGGCCGAAAAGTACTTGATGCATAGAAGTCTTTATTGTATAGTGGTTTGCAGAAGTTCATCCTTACGGTTCCGGTGGGGCCAGGGTTCGGCTGTGGCTGGATCATACCCCTGGACAATCGCTGAAAAGGACGCCCGTCAGGCCGGGTCCTTTTCCTCAAGTGAGGTAATCTATGGCGACAGTCACAAAGAAAGAACTGATCGATCGCATCGCAGAACGCACGCAGGCCAAGCGGGTGGCTGTGAAACGGGTCGTCCAGGCTTTTTTGGATGAGATTGTGCACGAGCTGTGTCTGGACAATCGTCTTGAGTTCCGGGATTTCGGCGTGTTTGAGACCCGCACACGGGCTTCGCGTACGGCCCAGAATCCCAAGACGTTGCAGCGTGTGGACGTTCCCACCAAGCGGACTGTCAAGTTCAAGATGGGCCGGCTCATGAGAGAGCACCTGATCACTTCCAGTCGTGCGTCGGCGCAGGCGAAGCCGGGCCTGTGAAGACGACGGTCGCTTCCGCTGGGGCAGGATGCACGCGGGATCGACGGGTTTTGCCGGGAGTCATCCTGAAGGAGCCTCACATGGTGGAAGGCACAGTCAAATGGTTCAATCCCCGTAAGGGCTACGGTTTTATCGGGACCGAGGACGGTCGCGATGTCTTCGTCCATTTCTCCTGTATCTCGGGAGACGGTTTCAAGACTCTGGACGAGGGCGACGTCGTCCTATTTGACATCGCGGAGGGGGAGAAAGGGCTGCGGGCGACCAACGTTGTGCCCAAAGTCCCGTCGAGCAAGCAACCCACCCCGTAATCCGTCGGCCGCATGGAAGAGGGGCATCCCGCGGCTCTTTCCGGCAATACCAGTGTATCCAAGGTGATTCGGGAGGGGGCCTCCACTTCAGCGGCGATCGCACTCGGAACGTCCGCTTTTGTTCTTGCGGTCTGCACTGCCATCGCTTATAATCGGCACGCTGGTAAGGGTTGCCTATGGCCTTCGGTGAGTGTCAATCCGGGCTAGATTGCAGCGTGTTGGTGCTCAACAAGCACTACATGGCCATCCGTATTATTGGCGTTCGGCGGGCCTTCTCCCTTCTGTGTCGCGACCTTGCTGAAGTCGTCTCCGTCGAGCAGGACACCTATACGAATTACGACTTCAAGAGCTGGGTCGAGGTCAGCCAATCCCGCCATCAGTTTGAGCCCGATGCCTACGACTGGATCTCGACGGTGAGCCTCTACGTCGCGGTGCCTCGAATCATCCGCCTGCTCTTCTATGATCGCCTGCCTCGCAGCGACGTGAAATTCAACCGCCGCAACATCTTCGCCCGCGACAGGAATCACTGCCAATATTGCGGCAAACGCTTCCCGACGACGGAATTGTCGCTCGACCACGTGATCCCCCGCAGTCTGGGCGGCAAGGCGACCTGGGAGAACATCGTCTGCGCCTGCCTGAGCTGCAACGTCAGGAAGGGCGGCCGGACTCCCAAACAGGCCGGCATGGTCCTGATCCAGAAGCCCGTCAAGCCCAAACACAGCCCGTTGCTCCATCTGCACCTGGGCCACCAGCGGTATCGCTCCTGGAAACAGTTCCTCGACCACGCGTACTGGTCCGTCGAGCTGAAATAGCACCTGCGCCTCTCCCTATGTGCACACGGGAGGCCCGCACCCGCAGCGGCGCCCCCGCGACGCAGTCGGAATGCACCGGACCCGCCCGGGCAGCTTGCGCACAAGGGAGAGAACAAGCCGCGAAGGGCCGCCGCGGCGTTCACCACATCAGTCCCTGCGTGTCTTACAAGAGCACGGTTTGTCGGTAACCGTCCGACGAGGGACATCTGTTCCGTGATTGCGAGAGCGGGATAATGCTGTCATGCGATGGAAAGGAGTTGATCGATGGCAGCAGACAGGCCGCAGAGAGCACGGACCGGGCGTGGACGGTTCTGGCAGAGGCA
>JAAYVJ010000289.1 GCA_012517265.1 Planctomycetota bacterium
ATCAGAGCCGTTGACAGCCGGACAACCCTGCCTATACTCCCCTGGAATGAAACCCAAGGTGCTCCTGGTCAACCCGCCGGTTTACGACTTCGCCGCCTACGACTTTTGGATGAGGCCGTATGGGTTGCTCGGCGTCGCCGGAAAGTTGCGGGGGCAGGCGGATTTTAGCCTCTTCGACTATATGGACCGCCGGACGTACCTTGGGGAATGCCCTTCGGATCGGTGGGGCCGGGGGCCTTTTCATAACGAGAGAGTCCCTTCGCCGAAGGTTCTGGGGGAGATCCCGCGTCACTACCGCCGGTTCGGCCTGCCCCGAGAGCGGTTCGCGGCCTGGCTGGCGGAGCAGGGGCCCTTCGACTACGCCTTCATCCAGACGATGATGACCTATTGGTACCCCGGCGTTCGGGAGGTGATGGAGGATCTTCGCCGGGTCTGTCCTGATGCCGGGATCGTCCTGGGCGGCAACTATGCGACCCTGTGTGGCGAGCATGCCCGGGGTTTGGGGGCCGATCTGGTCGTCTCAGGAATCGATCTGCAGCCGCTGTGGTCGTTCCTGGGGATGACGCCGGACCTGGGGCAGCCCGCGCTCTGGGAAGCCTATGGCGGACTGGGGACGGGGGCTTTGAAGCTCACCGATGGTTGTCCCTTCCAATGCAGTTATTGCTCCGTGCCCCAGGTCTATGGGCGGTTCAGACCCCGGCCGCCGGAACGGGCGCTGGCCGAGTTCGAGTTGCTGATCGAGCAAGGGGCGGTGAACGTCGCGTTCTATGACGATGCACTGCTGTTTGACGCCGAGCATGTCCTTGGGCCCTTTCTCGAAGAGGTCCTCCGGCGGGGGATTCGCGTGAATCTGCACACGCCGAATGCGTTGAATGCCCGGTTCCTGACGGCCGACCTGGCTCGCCTGATGGTCGGGGCGGGGTGCAAGACGTTCTACCTGGGCTTCGAGAGCGCGTCGCGCCGATGGCAGGAGGGCACCGGCGGCAAAGTGTTCTCGGAGGAACTCGCCCGGGCGGTGGAGTGCCTGCTTGGCGCCGGTGCCAACCCGGCCGATGTTACGGCCTATCAGATCCTCGGGCATCCGGCCAGTGACGTCCAGGACCTCGAAGCCTCGATGCAATTCGTGCACAGCCTCGGCATCCGCGGCATGCTCGCGGACTTCGCCCCGATCCCCGGCACGCCGGACGGCGAGGCCTGCCGGCAATGGGTGGACCTGGACGAGCCCCTCATGCACAACAAGACCGCGTTTCCCATCGTTCGCCTGGGCTTCGACAAGGTCAATCACCTCAAGGACATGCAGCGCGTGCTGAACCGATCCCTGGCGACGAAGGCCCGGGATTGATGCGCGTCATCGTTCGTTGCCCGGCCGGAGCGGGAGCGTTTGCCGCGTCGCCGGGCGATTCACTCCGAGGGCGTCTTCTGGCTGGTCGACGCGGGGCCGTCCTGGCCGGTCGCTGTAGGTTCTGTCGCAGGCGTGTTCGTCGGCGAGGGATTCGAGGTCGCGACGAGACGACGCTGCCCCAGAATTTCCTGGACCAGGCTGAAGCCCACCGCCAGGAGCGTCGGGCCGATGAAGATGCCGATGAAACCGAAGGTGGCGATGCCGCCCAGGACGCCGATGAACATCACGATGAACGGCAGCTTGGAGCCCCGGCTGATGATGATCGGCTTGATCACGTTGTCCACGCTGCTGATGGCCAGCAGGCCATAGACCGCCATGAAGATGCCCCGGCCGATGTGGTTCTGTGCGAACAGCCAGATCGACGCGCCGATCCAGATGATCGGCGGGCCCATCGGGACGAAGCTCAGGAAGAACGTGAGCACCGCCAGCACCACAGGCGAGGGCACCCCGGCGATGGCGAATCCGATCCCTCCGACCAGGCCCTGCGCCAGCCCGGTGCCGATCACGCCGTAGACGACGCTCTGGACCGTCGTCTTGACGATTTCCATCAATCGTTGGCCGTAATCCCCGCTGATCTTCTGGAAGCCCTCGCGAAGACGCGCGACCAGGTCCGCGCCGTCGCGGTAGAGGAAGAAGGCCAGCAGAACGCTGATGACGAGCTGGAACACGCCTCGGGCGAAGTCCAGGCTGTGACTGAGCAGCCAGAGGCCCGCCGTCTGGATTCGGGGCTTGAGCCACTCCAGGGCCGGCTTGGCGTCGACTCGGAAGCTCAGCCAATATTCCTTCGCCTTCTCCCCGACCAAGGGGATCTTCTCGACCCACGAGGGTGGTTCAGGGATGCCCGCCTCGCGATAGCCGTCGAACTGCGCCAGCGCGGAGCGGACGTTGTCCGTGAGCGTAAGCCCGACGATGAGGAACGGCAGGATCAGGACCAAGGACAGCAGGACGGTCATCAGCCCGGCCGTGAGATTGCGGCGGCCCCGCAGCCAGCGGAGCAGCAGCTCGTGCACCGGCCAGGTCGCAAAGCACAGGATGGCCGCCCACAGAATGGC
>JAAYVJ010000290.1 GCA_012517265.1 Planctomycetota bacterium
GACTGGGCCTGGCCTTCCATCTTGCCGTCGACGTAGACGCGGATGGTCTTGTTGCCGAAGGTGCCGACGATGAAGTGCCACTCGTTGTCGATGACGGCGGTGGTCGCGTCGGCCAGCGACGTAGTGTTGTTGACGAAGAACTCCAGCCGCGGCAGGCCGACGTTCTGGGTGAGCACCAGGTCGAAGCCGGAGGTCTGCCACTGGGATTTGTCGATCACGCGGCACCAGTTCGGGACCGTGGTCGCCTTGACCCAGGCCAGCAGACTGACCGCGGAGGTCACGTCGTACTCCGGGATCTCCGGGACCGTGACGTGCGAACCGCTGACGAACTCCAGCGCGGTCCCCTTGACGCCGGGCACCCAGGCGGCGTTTCCGACGATCGCGCCGGGATTGCCGTACGAAGACAGATCCTTGGCCGCCGCGCCGGCGCCGTCATCGAAGGGCAGGTACAAAACCAGAGATTTGTCCGCCGCCGAGGCCTGAACGGCCATCAGGCCCAACGTCATGAGGGTGATGAATCGCGACTTGCTCATGGTGAATCCTCCTTCCCAATCTCCTCGTTTCAACGTGCTGCTCTGCCAACGCCGTTGTTGCGCCTCGCGGATCCCGGTTCCTGCGCCGGACCCCCTCGGCCGCTCCGATCTCCCTCGCGCCCCAGGCTCGTGCGGAGTCCCCGCTGGCCTGGTAGACAGTCCTTTCTCGCGATACAGGTCCATCATACCCATGCCCTGCCCTGCGTTTCAATAGGCGCCAGGAGCAACTGCGGATGAAAATCGCCGCGTGTTTCGTTGTGCTGTGGGGTCGGAGGCCTGTTGGCTTGGTCCGTCAGGCCTTCTCGGCCCGCAGGCGGTTGAAACGCTCCTGGAGGCGCTTCTGCACGCTCGGGGGGATCAGGTTCGACAGGTCGCCGCCGAGCGAGGCGATCTCGCGGATCAGCGTCGAGCTGGTGAACCCGTACTGCTCGCTGGTCATGATGAAGATCGTCTCGATGCCCGCGACGGCGCGGTTGGTCATCGCGAGCTGGAACTCGTACTGCACGTCCGTCAGGCTGCGCAGGCCGCGAAGGACCACGTCGGCCTTCTTGCGGGCCGCGTACTCGACCATCAGGCCTTCGAAGCTCTCGACGACCACGCCGGGCATGCCGCCGACCAGTTCGACAATCATCTCGACCCGTTCGGCCGGCGTGAAGAGCTGGTTCTTGATCGGGCTTCGGCCGACCGCAATGATCAGCTCGTCGAACAAGCCGATGGCCCGCTTGACCACGTCGAGATGCCCGTTGGTGATCGGATCGAACGACCCCGGGAAGATCGCCCTGACGAATTTGTTGCCCATGAGTGCCCTTCCTAGCCAAAGCAGGGCGTCATTGTACCGGCCCGCCGCCGCGGCGGCAAGAGTCCGCCCACGGCTGGCGACGGTAGACGGGAGGCCGTAGGGGCGGGTTTCAAACCCGCCCCTACATGGGATTGACCGGTTCGGCCGATGCAGGTATGCTCCGGGCGAAGACAGAAGCCAGGAGGATTCGATGTTGGTCGGCGTCATGACGGTCACGTTGCACTTGCAGAGCATCGGCTCGCTCAAGGAGAAGCGCCACATCGTCAAGAGCGTAATCGGGCGTTTGCAGAGCCGGTTCAACGTCTCGGTGTCCGAGGTGGACCACCAGGACAGCAAGATCGCCGCGGTGCTGGGCATGGCGGTCGTCTCCAACGAGCGGAATTTCGTCCAGCAGCAGCTCGACGGGATCCTGAACTTCATGCAGAACGACGGCCGCTTCTTCCTCGGCCAGGTCGATCGAGAGATCTTTTCATAGGATGAGCGGATGACTGAGCGAGACGACGAGGGGAGAGTGGTGCTGGCGGATCCCGACAGCCTCCTGGGCATGCTCCAGCGTGGCCGAGGCAAAGGCTACCTC
>JAAYVJ010000291.1 GCA_012517265.1 Planctomycetota bacterium
CTTACGCGATCTCTCGTCGTTCACCGGGCCGGCGATCTGGATGCACCCTGCTTGGGGGAAGGCACTTGATGCCACCGGGCGTTGCGAGTAGTTTGAGTTCATTGCGGTCGCTTGGGTGACGCCGCGTCAGAGTGGTGGCACAGGGATTTCTTGGCATGCCATTGGCCCAAAGCGCCAAATGCCAAGGGTCCGGGGACAGAGTCCCCGGCAGTCGCGTTGTCTGCGCCACGTGATTCGTGGAGATGGGCTTGTTGTCTTGGAGGTTTGATATCATGGCAAGATCGAAATCCTTGTTCCTGTGTGTCCTGACGGTTCTGATTGCGTTCTCGCCTTTGGCGATCGGGCAGGGACTGCCCAAGGCGTCACCCAAGTCGGTCGGGCTGTCCCAGGACCGGCTGGACCGGATCACCGCCCTGATGCAAAAGCACGTCGACGAAGGCCTGTTGGCCGGGGCGGTCGCGATGGTCGCCCGCGACGGCAAGGCCGCTTACTTCCAATGCGTGGGCATGCAGGACCGCGAGAAGCTGATCGCGATGGACCCCGGGACGATCTTCCGCATTGCGTCGATGTCCAAGGCGATCACGAGCGTCGCCGCAATGATGCTCTACGAAGAGGGCAAGATCCGGCTCAGCGATCCGGTCTCGAAGTTCATTCCCGAGTTCGCTGACGTCAAGGTCCTGGCGCCGAACGATCCGTCCGCCCAGAACGGCGTCGTTCCCGCCAAACGCCCGATCACGATCCGCCACCTCCTGACGCACACCTCCGGCCTGACCTACCAGTGGGACGACCGGGTCGGCAAACTCTACGCCGAGGCGGGGATCACCCACGGCCTGATCCAGGACGAGGATTTGCTGGCCGACGACATGAAGAAGCTCGCCCGCATTCCGCTGGTGCACCAGCCGGGCGAGGCGTTCACCTACAGCCTCTCGACCGACGTGCTCGGCCGGGTCGTCGAGGTCGCTTCCGGCATGCCGTTCGACGAGTTTCTGCAGAAACGGATCTTCACGCCCTTGAAAATGAACGACACGGGTTTCCGCCTGCCTCAGAACAAGGTGTCGCGTCTGGCCGCAGTCTACGCGCCCGATCCGAACGGCGGGCTCATGCGGCTGCCCGACGGCATTCTCGGCGAGGGGGCCATGAAGGCCACGGTGACCTATCCGTACGCAGGCACGCACAACTACCGCTCCGGCGGCGGCGGGCTCTGCTCGACCGTGCCGGACTACGCGCGGTTCATTCAGATGATGCTCAACAACGGCCAACTCGACGGCGTCCGGCTGCTCAGCCGCAAGACGGTCGAGATGATGACCGTCGATCAGGTCGGCGAGCTGAACCCGGGCACCGGTTTCGGCCTGGGCTTCGGCGTCACGCGGAACCTGCGCGAGGGGGAGGAGACCAGCGTCGGCGCCTACCGCTGGGGCGGTTACTGGTACACGACGTTCTTCGTCGATCCGGCGGAGAAGATGATCGGCGTCTGCATGGCCCAGATCAGCCCGAGCGGCAAGGCCACGCTCAACGACCAGTTCGAGGCCCTCGCCCACCAGGCGATCGTCGACTGAGGTCCGGTGCGCGAGGAGTGATCTGCGGTCCATCGGTTGTTGGGCACGCATCGCACATCGCCCATCCCGAGGCTCTTGCCGGGACGACCCTAGAAGCGGCCCGTGTGGGACCGTCGCGCGACGGTGGCCGGCTGGCGGTTCCGCACCCGGCAGTCCTTGGGCAGGACGGTGCCCTCGTTGTGCCAGCACATGTAGCACTCGGTGGGCCGCACGCGCTGGCCCAGCGTGGCGCAGGGCAAGGCGTGGGGACATGCGGCGCAGAGGTAATCGCACCGCCTGCAGACGCGGACTTTGCTCCGGATCGAATGCGAGTTCATCCAGCACCTCCTCCCTTGCCGGCCGACGGATCGGGGCCGTCTCCAGGCAACGCGAAAACCGATCCCGGCGGTTCCCGTTGGCGGATGTCCCGTATACAGCCGGTACAGTGTTCATCGGCAGAAGAGCCTACCCGCTTAAGGTCCGAGAAAAGGGGATGTGGCAGATTCAGTCTGACGATCTCTCAGTCCTGGGATGTGCTTGTCGCGGGTCCTTCGCCAGTCCCGGCCGCCCCATAGGCTCGTGCAATTGCGGACAGGCCCACAGAGCGTGCATCACTGGAAACCGCATGGCAAAGATGGTACAATGAGGAGGATTGCTGGGCTTGTGGTTGTCTGGCGGGGTTCGGTCGTTCGACGGTGCCGTGTGGGCCGGACGGGAGTAGGGTGGTCATGATCAAAGTGGGTGCTCTTGCCCTGGTGCTGGTCGCACTGGCGGGCGCTGCGTCGGCGGCAGGGGACGAGGTGTTCCTCAAGTCCCGCCGGTTCGTGCCTTCGCCGGGACTGGGTGAGACTCCCGCCTCACGCTGCGAAGCAGCCGGCGGTCGGATGCACGTCCTGATCCAGTTGGAGGGCATCCCCAGCGACGAATGGCGTCTGGCCATGATCCCGGGGGGCTTGAGACTGTTGTCCTATATCCCCGAGCGTGCGTGGCTGGCGAGCATCCCGGCCGACGGCGCGGCTCGCATCTCGAAGATCCCCGGCGTCCGTGCGGTCTGCGCAATCCGGCCCGAGGACAAGCTGGCTCCTTCCGTTCGTGAATCTCAGGCCGAAGGCGACTGGATGCGGCTTGTCGCGGTTCTCTTCGAGGATGTCCCGCTCTCTGTGGGCCAGGCGAAAGTCGAGGCCCTGGGCGGCGCGGTCCTGTCCCGTGATCCCGACGGCGACAGTCTGGAGCTTCGTCTTTCGAGGTCGGCTTTGGAGGCGTTCGTCGCCTGGGATGGAGTCAAGTGGATCGATCGGCGTTGTGCGTCCGTCGATCTGAACGACGGCGTCCGCGCCGCGATCCGCGCCGAGGCGGTCCAGGCGTCCCCCTACGATCTGACCGGCTCGGGCGTCGTGATCGGCCAGTGGGAATCGAAGCGTCCGGACGCGTCGCACGCCGACCTGGCCGGCCGGGTCGTGAACACGGGGGATGGATGGGCCGTCGGGGATCACGCCACGCAGGTGGCCGGAGTCATGATCGGCGACGGCTCGCTGCTGCCCGACCGCCGATACCGCGGCGTGGCGCCCGGCGCGTCGGTCGTGTCCTTCCCCACGTGGGAGACCGTCGCGGAGCTCAAGCAGCAGTACAAGCGGGCCATCGACGTCTACCAGATCGATCTGGCCAACAATTCCTGGGGCAAGGTCGAGTGGCACATCTACAAGGACTACGCCGCCGCCATGGACGGCATCGTCCGAGGCTCGCTGGGCAAGAGGCTCCCGATGGTCTGGTCGGCGGGCAACGAGGGCAAGTGGGGCACGATCCTGTGCACCGGGGTCGCCAAGAACATCGTGACGGTCGGCGCGACCAACTCCGACGACGACTCGCTCTGGACCTGGAGCAACAAGGGGCCGACCGAAGACGGCCGGATCAAGCCGGAGGTCGTTTCGGCGGGCTGCGAGGCCCGCAGCGGCGGGAGCGTCTGGTCCACCTTGCCGGGCAACCGCTACGGCGGCGCGTGCGGCACCTCCCTGGCCGCGCCGTCTGTGACCGGGACGATGGCTCTGATCCTGGACGACTGGCGGGCCATCCACCACCAGAATCCATTGCCCTCGACCATCAAGGCTCTCCTGATCCACACGGCCACAGATCTGGGGCCAGAAGGTCCGGATTATGCCTTCGGCTTCGGCCGGATCGACGCCCAGAAGGCAGTCGAATTCGTCCGCATCGACACGATCGACGACATCATTCGAGAGGATTCCATCTTCGTGCAGGGCGAGCGCGACACGTACACGGTCGAGGTCGGGCCGGGCGAGACCCAGTTGCGGATCACGCTCGCCTGGGACGACTACCCGGCCGAGCCGATGGCCGCCCGCGCCCTGGTGAACGACCTGGATCTGATCGTGATCGGCCCGGACGGCAAACGCCGCTATCCCTGGACGCTGGATCCGTATCTCCCCGAAGAGCCCGCGGTGCGGAGGCAGGCCGACCACACGAACAACGTGGAGCAGGTCTGCGTCGAGAACCCGCCTCAGGGGACCTGGACGGTCACTGTCTGGGGCACCACGGTGCCGCAATACGACCAATCGTACTCGCTGCTGACGAGCCGGGGCGGGCTGGCTTCGACGCGGCCGCGGGGCTCGCTGCTCTCTGTGGCCGGAAGGCTGGGCGGCGTTGTCGCGGAATTCGACGATGCGGGCAATCTCGTGCTCCAGGGCCGGTTGACCACGCAGGCCGAGTGCACGCCGCCGGAAGGCGCCTGGGTGGTCCGGGCCCCCGATCAGACCCCCGTCGCGTACATCGATCCGTCCGGCAACATGTCCATCAAGGGCCAGCTCACCGAACGATCCCACTGTGCCCCGGTCACCGGCGGCTTCTCTCTCAAAGACTCGCTCGGCGTCACCGTGGTCCGCATCGACGCCAGCGGCAACCTCTGCCTGACCGGCACACTTTCGCAGCATCCTTGACCGCACCATCGTTCCCCGGCTTGCGTATGCCTGTGGTATTGAGGCCATCGGTGTGCGGAAATCTGTAGCTTCGCGCCGCTGAAATCGTACAATCTGGTTGCCGCGTTCAGATCGTGCGGCGTGGTCGAATGGAAGGGAATCCGGTTTTGAAAGGGATGTGTATGTCTTTGGGCAAGCGGTTGACGGCGGAGATGATGGGCACGTTCTGGCTCGTGTTCGGCGGTTGCGGCAGCGCGGTGCTGGCGGCGGCGTTTCCCGACGTCGGCATCGGTCTGCTCGGGGTGTCCCTGGCGTTCGGATTGACCGTGCTGACGATGGCCTACGCGATCGGCCATATCTCCGGATGTCACCTCAATCCGGCGGTGACGGTCGGACTGGCCTCGGGGCGACGGTTCCCGTGGAGCGAGGTCATTCCGTATGTGGTCGCGCAGGTCATCGGGGCCGTCGTCGCGGCGGCCGTGCTCTACGTGATCGCCAGCGGCAAGAGCGGGTTCAGTCTGGCCGGGGGGTTCGCCTCCAACGGATACGCCGAGCACTCCCCGGGCGGCTATACGATGGTGGCCGCCCTGGTGGCCGAGGCGGTCCTGACGTTCATGTTCCTGATGATCATTCTGGGTGCGACGGATTCGCGGGCCCCGGCGGGCTTTGCCCCGATCGCGATCGGCCTGGGGTTGACGTTGATCCACCTGATCAGCATCCCGGTGACGAACACGTCGGTGAACCCGGCCCGCAGCACGGGACCGGCCCTGTTCGTGGGCGGCTGGGCCCTCCAGCAATTGTGGCTGTTCTGGGTGGCTCCGCTGGTCGGCGGTTTTCTGGCCGGCGTCGTCTACCCGATCATCGCCGGCGAGCCGGACAAGAAGGCCTAGTTTCTGTCGGCTGGACGCCGACGTGCATCATGGATGGTACTGGAAAGGGCAAACACATGAGGAAAACTCTACAATGGACAGGCGTCATCGCGGTCGTCGCGATCCTTCTGGGCGGGTGCAGTCCGGGCAAGAAGGGCATGACGATCGAAGAGAGACGCCAGGCGGTGGCGAACATGGAGACCGAGACGCTTCAGCGGCTCTACAAAGAGGCGCCGGACGCGAAAGCCAAGGTTGAGAACGCGCCGGGCTACGGCGTATTCAGCAACGCGAACGTGAATCTGATTTTCGCCAGCGCCGGCGGCGGTTATGGCGTGGTCGTGGACAACGCGACCAAGAAGCGGACCTATATGAAGATGGCGCTGGGCGGCGTGGGCCTGGGCCTGGGCGCCAAGGACTACCGCGTCGTGATGGTCTTCAAGGACAAGGCGACGATGGACAAGTTCGTGGAGAAGGGCTGGGACGCCGGCGCCCACGCGGACGCGGCCGCCAAGACCCCGGACAAAGGGGCCGAGGCCAGCGCCGAAGGGGATCTCAGCTCCGGCATCGAGGTCTTCTCCATGACGGAGTCCGGCCTGGCCCTCCAGGCGACGATCGCCGGGACGAAGTACTGGAAGGACAAAGAGCTCAACTGACGCACAGAAGTGGCATCCTGCCTCAAGGCCGCAAGTGCGCGCGATCGCTCTTGCGGCCTTTCTTTCTGCTTGAGGTTCCCATTGGCATCTTGGGGGTTGGCTGCTACACGTGCGGCTCGCGGGACAATGTCTGCGTGGGACTGTCTCGCGGAATGACGACAGCGGTTGCCTGGAGTGCCCGGTGCAATGGCGACGCAATATGTGATCCTGGGGGTGTCTCTGCTCTTGCTGGCCAGTGTTCTGGCGAGCAAGGCCTCGGAGCGTCTGGGCGTGCCGGCCCTGCTGATGTTCCTGTTCGTCGGAATGCTGGCGGGTTCCGAAGGTGTCGGCGGGATCCATTTCGACGATCCGCATCTGGTCCGTCTGCTGGGCACCTTCGCGCTGGCCTACATTCTGTTCGCCGGCGGCCTGGACACCGAATGGAAGAGCGTTCGCCCGGTGTTTCGCAGCGGGATGATTCTTGCCACCGCCGGGGTCTTCTTGACCGCGGTTTTCGTAGGGGCCTTTGCCGTTGTGGTTTTAGGTTTCACCTGGCTGGAGGGATTGCTGCTCGGTTCGGTCATGTCCTCGACCGATGCGGCGGCCATTTTCGCGGTATTGCGGTCGCGCAGCCTCAGTCTGAAAGGGGAGCTGAAGCCGCTGTTGGAATTGGAATCGGCCAGCAACGACCCCATGGCGGTCTTCCTCACCGTCACGATGTTGAGCCTGTTGAGCGACCCCTCGACGCCCTGGTGGTCCGCCTTTCCCGCGTTGGTCAAGCAGATGCTCGTCGGCGGTGTGGCAGGCCTGTTGCTGGGCAAGGGCATCATCTACACGGTCAATCGCATTCGCCTGGAGTTTGACGGGCTCTATCCAGTCTTGACCATGGCGGCGGTGCTGCTGGTGTTCGGAACCGCCGAGACGCTCGGCGGCAACGGATTCCTGGCGGTCTATCTGGCCGGGGTGGTCCTGGGCAACGCGGATTTCATCCACAAGCGGAGTCTGGAACGATTTCACGATGGGTTGTCCTGGCTGATGCAGATCGGGATGTTCTTGACGCTGGGTCTGCAGGTGTACCCGTCGCATCTGAAGCCGGTGATCGGATCAGGGCTCCTGCTGGCCGGGTTCCTCACGGTCGGGGCTCGGCCGTTGGCGGTTCTGGCATCTCTGATCGGCAGCGGATTGGGCATTCGCGAGAAACTGCTGATCTCGTGGGCCGGATTGCGAGGGGCGGTGCCGATCGTGCTGGCGACATTTCCGATGACCGCCGGCGTTGCGCAGGCCGAAATGATCTTCAATCTCGTCTTCTTCGTGGTCATCGCGTCCGTGCTCCTGCAGGGCAGGTCCCTGACTCGCGTGGCTCGCTGGTTGAAACTGGACCGTCCCCTCAGTCCCCGAACTCGCATGCCTCTGGAGTTCGAGCGGACGGAGCAGAGTCTTCGCACGTCCATGGTCGAAGCGATGGTCGCGCCGGATTCCGCCGCGGCGGGCAAGACCATTCTCCAACTCAAACTGCCGTCTGGTCTGCTCGTCGCGATGATTCAAAGGAATGGCGAGTATCTCGTGCCCAACGGAGGGACGGAGTTTCTGCCGGGGGACGTGGTGCTCATGCTGGGGGAGCGGGAAGCGCTGGAGTCCGTTCGAAAGCTGTTGACGGTTCGGCAACTCTCGCCGTGATCGGGACCACGGGACGCGAGTCCTGGAGGAATCGGTCGCCATCGAGGTCTTCTCGCCGGTGCAGGAAAAGGACCTGCCGCGACAGAGTCCGCTGGAAACGATGAGGGCCGCGGGGGATTCCCGCAGCCCTTCGTGAATGAGCTTCTGAACGCCCGGGCGATGGGGCCGGGCCGCGGCCGCAACAAGCTACTGTCTGCGCACCGCGGCTTCGTAGGCGATGGTCAACTCCTCGATCACCGCGCTGCCGTCGTCCTTCATGGTAATGACCAGGCCGGCCGGCCACGCGTTGATCAGTTCCCAGATGGCACCGGGCTTGCCGCTCGCGTCGAACGCCGTGATGACGCACTTCTTCCTCGCTTCCGCGACGCGGCCGTCGA
>JAAYVJ010000292.1 GCA_012517265.1 Planctomycetota bacterium
AACGACTTTGGCTTCAACCGCCGCAGCCGGTGGATCACCTGTCGTTGCAGCGGCCGCTTGCGGAGCCGACGGATCACCAGCCCGACAACCCAGACAGGACAAGCACACTGCCATCACGAGAATGCATCGACCGACCATGCGCAGCCCTCTCTACGAGCAAATCATCTCTTTTGCCCTGGCTGCCACTTTGTTGACGCTCTCTTCGCTCGCGGGGCTCTTGCCTTTCTCCAGGCCCAGATCCGCCAGTTGCAGGTGTTTGAAGGTGGTGAACCCTGCCTGCTCCAGACTGGACTTGACGCAGTTCAGTGGGCACCCGTCAATGGCCAGGATGCTGTCCGCGGCCTCCGAGGTTTTGAGAATGCCGCTGATGCGTCCGCCGATTCCGGCCGTGCAGAACATGCGTCCCACACCGTCGCGAGTCAGCTTCCTCGCCGCTTTGTCCGCGATCTCGCCCACATCCGCCGCTCCGCTGCACGCAAAGATCAGTTTTGCTCCGCCGCTGCATCCGCACGCTTGGTTGCTCATCTGCTATCCTTTCTATCTCTCACCTGATGTTCATGCCAGCATCTTCTTGATCTCATCCGGCGAGGGCACCTTGCCCACGACCTTGACCTGGCCATCTACGGCCAGGGCCGGCGTTATCATCACACCGAACTTCATGATCTCGTTGATGTCGGTCACCTTCTCAATCGTACACTCAAGCCCCATGGCCTTGGCGGCACTGTCGGTGTTTTCCGCCAACTTCTTGCACTTGGGACATCCGGTTCCGAGGATTTGTATCTTCTTCATTTCGCAACTCCTATCTCTTCCGTCTTCTGTGTCCAGGACACGATCTGTTTCACGGCAAGGACGACACTGTCCATACTGGAGTACACCACCGGAATAATGACCATCGTCAAAAACGTTCCGATCAGCAGTCCCACGGCGGCGACGATCCCCAGGGGGCTCATCCGTTCCAGCCCCACGGCCATCTCGAACACCAGCGGGATCAGGCCCACGATGGTGGAGACCGTTGTCATCAGGATCGGCCGGATGCGCAGTCGAACCGACTGGAGGATTGCCTCGTCCTTGGCCATGCCTTGCTTCCTCGCTTCCAGGATGAAATCCAGCAGCAAGATGCTGTTGTTGACGATCGTCCCGCCCAGAAGGATCAAGCCCATTGTCGCCGGCTTGCACATGGGCTTGTCGAAGAGCAGCAGGCCCCACAAGGCCCCGGCGATTGCCAGCGGAATGGCGGCCATGATCGTGATCGGATGGCCGAACGAGCGGAACATCGCCACCAGCAGGATGTACAGCAGTACGAAGCCAATCTTCAGAGCCTTGCCCATCTCGGCACTGCCCGTCTTCATGTCGGCCATCGTGCCGGCGACCTGGATACTATACCCGGCGGGCGGATGGATACCGGCCAGCCGCTCCTGCGTCATCTTGGCCACTTGCCCGATGGTGTAGACCCGGTTGACGCCGGTGATGTCGATGGTGTTTCGCAGCCGCTCCCGCGTGATAAAGGGCTGATTCCGCTGGGAATCCACGCGAGCCATCGCCCGGATCGGCATCGGGCCGAATCGGGTGGCGACATAGGCATCGGACAACTGCGCCGGCGTGCTGATGTCCTGGCCGGCGTACTGCACGGTGATGGGGATGTCCAGATACCCCTCCAGCCGCATCGACGATCCGCTCATCCCCTTGACGGCGCCTTTGAGTTCGGCGGCCACGTCGGCCGGCGTCGTCTGGTACAGTCTTGCCAGGGCCGGATCGACCTCCACGTGGTATTCGGTCTTGTCGAAGTACCAACTTCGTCGCACGTCCACCAGGCCGGGCTGTCCCTGCAGAGCACTGAGGCACTGGTCCGCCAGGCGGCTGACCACGCCGGAATCCGGCCCGCTGATAATGATGTCCAGCGGCGCCCGGGTCGTGGAGACCGGCGTGGCTCCATATTCGCTGATGCGAAAACTGCGAACCCCGGGGAGCTTTCGCAGGGCGCTGCGCCACTGGTCCTGAATCTCCCAGATGGTCTCTTTGCGACGGGTGCGGTCCGTCAGATGAATCGTGAGCTTGCCCGATTGCGCCGTCGCTCCACCGCCACCGAAGCTGGTCTGCCCGGGCTCGGAACCCACGACAGACGACACGGATTCCACGGCAGGCTGGGCATAGACGATGCGCTCCACCTGATCCAGCGTCTTTTCCACCTCGGCCGGAGCCGCATCGGTGGGCGTCTCGAACTCCAGCATCACGATGGCGGTGTCCATGGGAGGCATCAGCTCCCCGCCGATGACCGGCTTGACGACCTTCATGGTCACGAGGAAGAAGGCCACTGCAAGAATCAGGGCGGCAACCCGCCAGCGTAGCGCCGTACGGAGGATCGCCAGGTAGAGGTTCGACAGAAACCCCACCCCTTTGTCGGTCCGGCTAAAGAGCCGCTCCAGGATATTGCGATGCTCGTGCGGCCGAGCCAGCAATCGCGAGGCCATCAGGGGCACCACGGTCAACGCGACCAGCAGCGACGCCACGAGGGTTGCCGAGATCATCAGATTCAAAGGACGCATCGTCTGCTGGGAATAGCCCCCGCTGAACATCACGGGAATCAGCACGATCACCGTCGTCAGCATCCCCGCCGTGACGGCCATCGCCACTTCGCTGGTGCCCTCGCGAGCCGCCAGGGCC
>JAAYVJ010000293.1 GCA_012517265.1 Planctomycetota bacterium
CAGTACGGCGTGCCTTGCGTCTTATCGTAATAGTCCTGGTGGTAGTCTTCCGCAGGCCAGAACGTGCCGGCCTTGGTGATCTCCGTCTTGACGTCGAAGCCCTTCTGCCGCAGTTGCGCCACGAGCTTCTCGGCGATCTGCTTCTGCTCGTCGTTGAGGTAGAAGATGGCCGAACGGTACTGGGTCCCGATGTCCGGGCCCTGGCGGTTGACCTGCGTGAAGTCGTGCGTCTCGAAGAAGAGCTTGGCGAGTTGCTCGTAGCTGGTCTTCGACGGGTCGTAGACGACCTCGGTCGTCTCGGCGTGGCCGGTCGTACCGGTGCAGACCTGTTTGTAGGTCGGGTTTTCGGTGCGCCCGCCGCTGAAGCCGACGGTGGTCGAGATCACGCCGGGCTGTCGCTTGAAGTGGTACTCCGTGCCCCAGAAACAGCCGGAGGCGAACAGGGCCCGCTCGGTCTTGACCTCAACCTTGGCCTGGCGCTGCTCGGCGGGAATGAAGTCCATCGAGATCGAGTTGACGCAGTACCGCGTGTTCTTGTCGGTCAGCCGCTCGCCCAGGAAGACGTGGCCCAGGTGCCCGCCGCAATTGTTGCAGACGATCTCGGTCCGCATGCCGTCGGCGTCCGGCTGCCACTTGACCGCGCCGGGAATCTGCTCGTCGAAGCTCGGCCAGCCGCAATCCGACCGGAACTTGGCGTCCGACTCGAACAACTCGGCGCCGCACCGCCGGCACGTGTAGACGCCCTTCTCAAACGTGTTGACGTACTTGCCGATGAAGGGCCGCTCGGTGCCTTTGTAGACGATGACCCGCTCTTCTTCTGGTGTCAGTGGTCTGTACATGGTCTGCTCACGATATAGTCCGATCTGGTCGATGTAAAGATCCGCGTTGAAATCCCGGCCGCCTGCGACCACCGCGACGGCCATCAGCTCCGCCGGGTTCAGTTGCTGACGCACGGCGGTCGGCAGAAAGCTCCGGAACGGCAGCTTGATCTCCTGCCATTGATCCGTCGTCGCGAACTGGGCCTGGTAGCTCTGCTGCGGATACCGGGTATCCCGCGTCCGCAGATGGACCGCGTAGGTTTCGCCGTTGCCTTTGACCACCAGCCGAACCCCGGCGTACTGGTGACCATCCAGCGGCCGGCGTCGCACCATCAGCGATCGGCGGGCCTGGACCGCCCCGGCGGGACTCGCCTTGACCGCGCCGGTCACGCGCAGGCATGTGCGGCCCTCGACCTCCAGCGTTTCGATCTTCCCGGGCGGCTGAGAGTTCCCCTGTCCCCCGAGAAGCTGCCAGGTTCCCCCGCCCAATCCGCCGCCGGCGTCGAAGTCGTCGATCGCCAGCTCCGTTCCGGCCGTCCGGCCTGCACCACCCGTCTCCGCCGACCTGCCAAGGCCGCCCACGGCGGCCAGCAGGGCAATCCCCAGACAAAGGGGGAAAATCCGCCCTCGGACGTTCATGATCGTGCCTTTCAAAGGACCCAGTTCCTATCCCTATACCGATCACCGGGCCGGGTTGTTTGCCAATTCGGTAGTCTGGGCCTTGATGAAGCCCCCTTTGGCAGGCGATCCTGTATTCGCAGCGGAGTCAGCAAGGTCGCGGCGGCTCGACGAGACACGACAGCGGAAGGAGAAGCCAAAATGAAAACGAACCTTGGATGCGCGGCGAGGATGGTCTTTCGATCTCTGTTCATCGGAACCGTCACGTTCGGGACCGCGAATCTCGCCGGCGGGACCGCCGACCAGCCGTTGCGCACGATACGAGACATCAAGCCGCCGTTCGAATTCGCCATCACGACGACTCCGGACGGCAAGCCGCAGCCGGGCGATTGGAGCGTTCGCGACGAGGCTTCGACGGAGGCCAGAATACGAGCATTGGAGCAGCTCCTGGCGAAGGACACCGGCCGCAAGATCCGGTTCGTCACCGCGGACGGCTCTTGAGCGAGACCTCCTGGCGGAGATTCTTCAAGGCCTTGGCCGAGTCGATCAGGCTCTGGATGCCGCCGGCGGAGCGGAGGAACGAGTCGGGGGGGACTTCGAGGATCACCCGGCCGTTGAAGCCGTGAGCGACGAGCAGATCGATGAACTCCCGCCACGGCACGGCGCCGTGCACCAGCGGCTGATGGTCCTCGGTCGAGGCGTCGTGACAATGGACGTGCACGATTCGTCTGAGCAACTCCTCGGGCGGCGCGATCGGCCACCCGAACCGGCGGGTGTTCCAGAACGCGTGGCCGAAGTCCCAGCAAGCCTTCACGCCGCTCTGCGTCGCGACGTCCAGCAGCTCGGCGTACGTGTCGCCGATCCGCTGCCTGGGCTCGCCGGGATCGGGGCTCATCTGCAACTCCACCGTGACGACGACCTCCGGGGCGTTGTCCCGGCACCATTGGCCCGCCCAGGTGAAGAAGGCGATCGAGCGGCTCAGGAGCTGCTCGCGGGCCTCGTCGATGCCCGCGGCCGCGCCGTGGATGTTGACGACCGTGGGGCACTTCTGCATTTGCGTCACCTCACCCGCGATCGCGAGGAACCGCTCGTGCATCTGCCGGCAGGGGTTGCCCGCCTCCGGCGAGAAGTACAGCGCGTTGAAGATGGTGGACTCGGAATAGGGGTGCAGCGAAACCTTCAGGCCCGCCTCGGTGCAGCAGGCGATGTGCTCCCGCAGCCGGCCCAGGTCGGTTCCCGGCCCGACCGGCGCCTCGACCGCCTCGAAGCCCAACTCCTTCAAGAACGGCAGGACGTCCCGCGTGCCGTAGAGCCGCCGATACAATTCCTCCTGTGCAAACCCGATGTCGAGCTTCAGTCCGATCAGCATGTTGACGTACGCGAGTCCTTTCTTCGACGACGATCCGATCCCTTGCGGGCGACACAACCGGCTGGATGGTAAACGACGGACGGCCGATAGTAAATGCTTTTGCGTTGCCATCCGGCGGGCTGCGCAGTAAGTGTATGGGCTGTGAGGTCGCCAACCGGCTGCAAAGAAGGAGCATCGAATGGATCGACGGGACATAATCAAAGGGTTCGGGCTCGGGGCCGCCGCGGGCGTGCTGGGGTTCCTGAAGCCGACCCGGGCCGAAGATGCGGCGTATGCGAAGGCGACCCAGGGCCTGCCGCCGCTGAAGATCACGAAGGTCAAGGCGATTCTGACCGCCCCGGCGGGGATCCGCCTGTGCGTGGTCAAAGTCGAGACGAGCGAGCCGGGGCTCTACGGTTTGGGCTGCGCGACGTTCAACCAGAGGCCGCTGACCGTCGCGGCCGCCGTCAACGAGTACCTCGACCCGTTCGCCAGAGGCCGGGACGTCGATGGCATCGAAGACATGTGGCAGAACGCCTACACGAGTTCCTACTGGCGAAACGGTCCGGTTCTGAACAACGCCTTGAGCGGCCTGGACCAGGCGCTCTGGGACATCAAGGGCAAGCGGGCCGGCATGCCGGTCTACCAACTGCTCGGGGGCAAATGCCGCTTCGCGGTGGACTGCTACACCCATTGCGGCGGCAACGACCTCAAGCAGATCGAAGAGAGCGTCAAGGCCGCGATGGCCAAGGGCTTCCGGCACATCCGCATCCAGCGAGGCGGGTACGGCTCGCCGCAACTGTCGAAGCAGGCGGATTTCAAAGACGCCGGCTTCGGGCTCCGCGAAGACTCGAACATGGCGGTCAAGCCGTACGTCCGAGGCGCGATCGAGATGTTCGAGCACGTCCGCAACACGTGCGGCGACGAGGTCGAACTGCTGCACGACATCCACGAGCGAATCCCGCCCATCGAGGCGATCAACCTGTGCAAGCAGCTCGAGAAGTACCGCCCATTCTTCATCGAGGACCCGTTCGCGCCGGAGGACAACGGGTATTTCAAGACGCTCCGCCAGCAGACGTGCGTGCCCATCGCGATGGGCGAGCTGTTCAACAGCCCGCACGAGTGGGTGGGCCTGATCTCCGAACGCCTGATCGATTTCATCCGGGTGCACATCTCCCAGGTCGGCGGCCTGAGCGTCGCCCGCAAGATCGCGACGCTGGGCGAGTGGTTCAACGTCCGCAGCGCATGGCACGGCCCGGGCGACGTCTCCCCCGTCGGCCATGCGGCCAACGCGCACCTCGACCTGGCGATCTGGAACTTCGGGATTCAGGAGAGCGTGACGTTCAACGACAAAACCCGCGAGGTCTTCCCCGGCTGTCCCACGATGGACAAGGGCTACATGTACGTCAACGAGGCCCCGGGCTTCGGCGTCGATCTCAACGAGGACCTGGCCGCGAAGTTCCCGCTCCCCGACGACCCCGGCTACTGGCGCCCCGTGCGAAGACCCGACGGCACCGCCGTGCGACCCTGACCGACGCGTCCGCCCCCTCACAATACGTCCTGCGGCCGTCCCCTCCCTTCCGGCCCCTTGTCCCCATCGGCGACAGGCTCGTGAGTGAACACACCATGGGAGTAGGTGTATCGGTCCTCATCGTCGGTAACCTGGGCCTGATAAAGCCATGCGGTCCACACAGCGTCCAATTCGTCATCCGTCAGGGCCTGCAGGTCCAAGTCCTCCTGGCTAAGGAATTCGTCACGAAACTCAATCATGGCCACCCATCGGCCAACCACCCGACGTCCAAAGGGGCGCCGAAACGATACCGAGCCCCATATCCCTCAAGAACGGAGAGGATGTGCTCCATGGTCTCGGGCTCCTCCCGAAGGATCCAATCGCCGTCCTTGCTCATGATGGCCAGTCGATGGAGCACGACCGCCTGACCACCGGCAAGGATTGCACGAGTACGGCCGCGGTTGAATTGTCGCGTCCGATCAAGGTAGATGCTCATAAGAGTCCCTGCACCTGTCAACGCCCGCATGATACCCGACCTCGCGACGAATCCCAAGGCCTGAGCACGGCCGGCCCCTCTACGGATTGGTGCGGACGCCTTGAATGCGACGATTGGCCTGGGCGATGGCCCGCGACCGGTTTCTTCGCGAGTTGTCGGGCCGCATCGACCGTCCCGACGAATCGATCCGCCGCGTCCGCGTGGATGCGCACGCTCACCGTATGCGCCGGCTCGGGATTGTCGTCGGCCGGCATCTCGGCGAATTGCCCTGGAGAATCTCTCGTCCACGTTCTCTGATGCATCCAGGCGGAAGGGCGGGCGAATCGACGTATCGCGTCACGACTTCCCTCACGTAGGTCCGCATGAACTCGTGCGTCTCGCCAGCGGGATTGCCCCACTGATCGCACGGCTCACCCACGAGATCGGGGACCATCGGAATGCACCAGAACAGGCTCGGGATCAGTCCGACGCCGTGCGACGTGTCGTTGGGGTCCGCCAGCGTGCGGGCGAAGGCGTCGAAGCAATTGACGCCGATTCCCCGGTAGGGATCGCCGTCTTTGAACAGCACGCCGTCACCGGCGAAATCCTTCATTGACAGACCGGCCGGGGGCGGTTGAACTATCCGCGGCAGGTCCGCCCGGACGATCCGCGGACCCGGATCGAAATGGAGAAACGACGCATGAAGTATCGGCGATTGGGCAAGACGAAACTGCGCGTGTCCGTCATCGGCATGGGCACATGGCAGCTCGGAGGCGAGTGGGGCAAGACGTTCGAGCAGAGCGAGGTCGACGCGATGTTCGCGCGGGCCGAGGAACTCGGCATCAACCTGATCGACACGGCCGAATGCTACGGCGACCACGAGTCCGAGCGGCTGATCGGCCGGGCCATCAAAGGCCGGCGGGAGAAGTGGATCGTCGCGACCAAGTTCGGCCACCGGTTCAACGGCCCCTTCCAGCGGGACGACGTGTACGAGCCGTCCCAGGTCGTCGAGCAACTGGAGCAATCGCTCAGGGCCCTCCAGACGGACTACGTGGACCTCTACCAGTTCCACAGCGGGACCGACGCGATGTTCCGGACGCCGGGGCTGTGGGAAAGGCTGCGGCAACTGGTCGACACCGG
>JAAYVJ010000294.1 GCA_012517265.1 Planctomycetota bacterium
GAATCGGGCGGGGGGCCTGTTCATTCGGGCCGGAGCGATCCTCCCATACTGGCCGGCGATGGACTATGTGGGCGAACAGCCCGTCGAGACGCTGACGCTCCACGTCTATCCGGAGGGCACGAGCGACTACACGCTCTATGAGGACGACGGCGACTCCCTCGAATACCTCAGAGGGGCGGTGGCCCGCACGCAGATTCGCTGCGAAGCCGAACCGAGGCGCGTCACGCTGACGATCGCCCCTCGCGACGGCAACTATCGCGGCATGCCTGCGACGCGGAGCTACGAGGTGCATATCCACGTGGCCCAGCCCAAGGCAGTGACGGCCGCGGGTTGGAGCTACGACGCATCGAATAAGACCGTGTGCCTTACGGTTGTGGAAGACCCGCAGCGAAAGACGCCCATCGTCGTGCGCTGCGATCTCTGATCAATCTTCGACGCCCAGCCGCTTCTGGAGTTCCTCCAGCGAGACGCCCTTGGTCTCAGGGAGATACTTCCAGACCAGGACGAACTGCACGACCATCATGATCGCGAAGAATGCAAACGCCGGAGCGGCCGACGTGCCAGCCGCGGCCTGATCGTCCGGTTTGCCGGCCACGACCGGGAAACCCCAGGTCACGCCGATGCACAGCAGCCAGATCAGGAAGCATGAAGCCGCCGAGCCCGCCGCGCGGACCGCGTTGGGCAACAGCTCGTTGATGCACACCCAGACCACAGCCCCCTGCGAATAGGCGTGCGAACCGACGATGCCCATCATCGCGACCAGGACGATCCAGCCTTGGGCGTGCGTATGGAACACCCATGCGGCCAATGCATGGGAGAGGACGAAGGTAACCGAACCCGCCAGCAGAAGCGACTTGCGGCCCGCGCGATCGATCACGGCCATCGCGAGGACGGTCATGACGAGGTTCGTCATGCCGATCATGACCGACTGCTTCAACGCGCTGGTCTTGTCCATCCCCGCCATGCGGAAGATATCGGTCGTGTAGTAGATCACGGCGTTGATGCCGTCCAACTGGTTGAACGCCGCGATCATGCCGGCCAGGAGCAGGGGCTTGAGGTACTTGCGCTGCAGGAGCCTCTGGTGTCCCTGCGACAGCTCCGAAGCGAGCGATTCGCTGATATCCGCAACCTCGCCGGCGGGGTTTTCGTGGCCGAACCGGGCCAGAACCTGCTCGGCCTCCGTACGCCGCGCCTGTTTGACCAGCCATCGCGGGCTCTCCGGGATTCGGAGGGATGCGATCAGAAACGCTGCGGCGGGAAAGGCTTCGATGGCGAACATCCACCGCCAGGCGTCCGGATGCTCGGCCCCCATCACCCGCGCGACGAAGTAGTTGGAGAAGTAGGCAGCCAGAATGCCCACGACGATATTCAACTGGCTGACCGCCACCAGCAGTCCACGCCGTCGGCTTGGTGCGATCTCCGTGATGTACATCGGAGACACGACGGAGGCCCCGCCGACCCCGATGCCCCCGAGCCAGCGGAAGAACAGCAGCGACCACCAATCCCACGCGACGACGCAGCCGAGAGCGGACACCAGGTAGAACACCGCCAGGAACGCCAGCACAGGCCGACGGCCCCATCTGTCGGCGATCCGGCCGACCAGGAAAGCCCCGAACAGGGTCCCGATCAGGGCGCTGGCGACGGTGAGGCCCTTGAGAACATTGCTGAGCGAGTAGAGTTCTTGCAGCCTCTCCGTTGTGCCGGAGATGACGGCGGTGTCGAATCCGAACAGGAAGGATCCGAGGGCCGCGATGATGGCGCTGGTTAGCAGCAGCGTGCCGCCGTGGGTCTGGCGCGTCAGGTTCTGACTGATGGATGCGTCCATGGTCTCAGGGACTCCCTTTCAACGGTGTGGATATGACGAAACTCGCCGGGGCGAACGCGGTCAGGTTCGCTGTGAATTCGCCTCTTCTCACAGGCAGCGGCTCGCCGCTCGGTTCGCCGCGAAGATTCACCGGTTGGACATTCTCAATATCGAACGCTTTGGGCAAACGAACCCGGCAGGGGTCCATCTGCCCCGCGCACTCCCAGAGGCGAAGCACGATGCCCGGTCCATCCGGATTCGGGCCGAACGCGGTCACCAGCGTGCCGCGGGCCGAGAGTTCCAGGCCGGTCTGAGAAAGGGGCAATGCGCCGGCCTTTCCCTGCGCCGATGCCGCCATCAGGGGATATCTCGCTTCGAGCGCGGGCGTGATCAGGCTGGATCGCGCATCGAATCGGTCGAATGCCCAGAGCCGAATGCGGGCGGTCCAGGTTCCTTCGTTCCAGAGACGGAAGTTGGTGGTCCACTGGTTGTTGAAGAGATTGATGAACGCGACGGGCCTGTGCGGCACGAAATCCCGCGAGTATCGCCAGAGTCCGGGGCGATCGAGACTCACCAATGGGTTGTCCAGGGGACAAATCCCCACGCCGCGGCCTTGCCGATCGGCGATCGTCAAGCCGGTGTAGACGGCCTGGATATCCAGGTTGGAACCCCGAACGAAATCATGCGTCGGGTCCGCGATGCCGCCCAATCGACCCAGTCGAAACTGCGGTTCGCTCGCGTTGATCGGCAGGCAGATCCAGCCCGCTTCGGGCCAATTGTCCGCCGGTTTGTCGTGGACAGTCACTTCGAGATCGATGAAGGGTTGGTTTGCATGTAGAGTCACGCGGGTGGTCACCGGATAGGGCACGCCCGGCGATGGCGCAGCGGCCATGCTCGCTGATACGGAGACAGACGACCACTTCACGCTGGGCGCCTCGAACCGAGGGGACGCGGCTCGATACGGAACCTCGCTCGCAGTCGGCATCGCCGGTTTGCCCAGTTCGGCCTGGGCCCAGTCCGAGTCGTTCTTCACGTAGGCGCGAACGTAGCCGGCGACCTGATTGGCATCGAATCGCTCGTAGAGGTACTGGCCAAGCGCGTAGTTCGAGTTTGGGTCAGCCAGTTCCCGGCCGGTGCGTTTGCTCACGATGGATCGGATTCCGCCGCGACCAGCGTCGAGAGCGACACGGAAGAACCCGTTCTCGATGGTTCCGGTCTGAGGATCGGAGCGCATCTCGTCGCGGGCCGCCGCCCACTGGGAGGGAACGAAGAGTCGATAGCCCATTGCAGGGATGTCCTGGGCGATGAAATGGAGTCCATCGCCGTCCGCCGCCACCGGCACGGCGACTCCTCCATCGGCCGGTTCCAGGCCGGCCGGAGGGGAGCCGCTCCACGCCACTTGTACAACGCCGGATCGCGGCCAAGGCAGGGGATTGAACACGACGACGCGAGGACCGTCGCAGCTCGTGGCATTGGCGAGGGTTTGCATCGTGTTGTGGAGGAGAGACGCGATTTCCTGCTGGGCCTGCTCGATGTATCCGGTGTGCTGTGCCCAGGATTCCTCCAGTCGCGCGAATCGCCCTGCGGCCCTTTCGCCCTTCCATGTGTCGCCGTAGGACCAGTTGATTTCCTTGCCGTATCGGGTCACCCAAGACAGGGCGCCGCCCCAGGTGTGTTCGCCGTAGAGCAGGCTCCCTTCCCTGGCTTTCGCAATGCGGCCGGTCCAGTCGGGGGCCGGCCAGGAAACGCCCCAGGCCCTCAGCAGGGTGATCAATGCCTCGGCGGAACCCATCGCAGGCCGGAGGTTACGAGCGGTCTTCGCTCCTGCGGGATCGCACATCGGGCCATGGATCCAGGTGTCCGGCATGTCGCCTCGGATCACCGGAATCTGGGGCTTCTCATCGAGAATCGCATCGGCGAAATCCGACAGCCGGCCGATGCGGATCTTCACGCCGGGGAGCTTCTCGGCCGCTTCCATGAGAAACTGCTTGACCTCTTCGGGGGTGGGCGGGCCGTGATTGTCGCCCGTATGTTGGACGACCAGCCAGGTTCGGTAGGGCCAGTCCGCAGGCGGGACGAGGCCCGTGCCGTATCCGGAGGCGGAGTACATCGTCAGCAGGCGCGAACCGTCGGGGCCCTCCCACCAGAACAGGAGCGGAACCTGGGGCGAACTGCTGGCCGCGTTGCAGCCCAGATGCAGGAAGTCGATGCCGGCGCGCCGAAGCAGCGTGGGCAGGATCCACGAATGGCACGGGACGTCGGTCATTTTAGCGTCGCGGGGGAAAGGGAGATCGAGATCGCGAGACAGTCGGGACGCGAAGCCCAGGCCCATCACGAGATCCTCAGGCTCCAGCAGTTCGGTGTGTGTCGTGAACGGCAGGCCGTGGACCACGAATCGGCCGTCTTTCATCGCCTGAAGAACCCGGGCCTTACGGCTGGCAGTTTGGCCCGGCCAGTCCTCTGCGATTTTGCTCATCGGCCAGCCGGGGACGGTCCAGACGAATCGCTGCTCCGGCGGCAGAGTCCGGCTGCGATCGACCACGTCGAGGGCCTGATCGATCATCGTCGTGCGGTAGCGGTGGACGACGGCGCTGGGGAGATCCGTGTAGCCGATGTCGAAGTGGGTCTTGAATGTGACGATGACCTCCCGGACTTCAGCCGACGCGGCGGCGGGCAGAGCCATGACTGACAACAGCATCGATCCGAGAAGTCGGCTCATGGCTTGAACTCCACACGGAGGGTGACGAGGCCGCAGGCCGGGACATC
>JAAYVJ010000295.1 GCA_012517265.1 Planctomycetota bacterium
ATTTCCTCGCTGTCCCACTCCTCGGCGAACGTCTCCAGCCGCGTCCGGAGTTCCGCGGCCTGGGTCTCGTCGATCCCACGCTCCCGCAGATCGATATCGGCCGCTTCCAGAAACGTCACGATGACCGGCGTCTCGTCATGCACATCCGCAGGAAGACCCGCCAATTCGACCTTGCCATTGCGATATACGCCTTCGATGCGCTTGGGCATACAACCTCCTGAGTCTCCTTCTACTATGCTGCCCCTCCTCAGGACATGCAAGCCTCGATTGCCACAAGCCGGCTCCTCAGATCACGTGCTTCGGAGGCGACGAACGACAAACACCTGCGTGCAATCGCGGGCAGACGCCTCTGCCCGCGAGATTCTGTTGTCAGGATCGCGGCTGTCTCGTACCATGCTGGAGCGACAAGGAATTGTCTGTCCAGTAAGGAGCCCTGAGATGAAATCTCGCGGATTGGTCTTGTTGACGTTTGTTCCCCTGGTCCTGGCGGGCGGCTGCGCGACGCGCCCGCAGGCGAGCGCTGTGGTCGTGTCGGGCGAGCTGAAGCAATGGCACGACGTCGTCTTGACCTTCGACGGGCCCATGGCCGGCGAGCGGGGCCAAACCAATCCCTTCCTCGACTGCCGGCTGAACGTCACGTTCGCGCAGGGCGAAAAGAAATACGTCGTGCCGGGCTACTTCGCCGCGGACGGCAACGCCGGACAGACCGGGGCCAAAACCGGGAACAGGTGGCGTGCGCATTTCCTGCCGCCCGAGCCGGGCCCGTGGACGTACGTCGCCTCCTTCCGGTATGGGACCGACGTCGCGATCGACACCAGCCCGACGGCCGGAAAACCCGCCTATTTCGATGGGACGACCGGGTCGTTCACCATCGAACCGACCGACAAGACGGGCCGGGACTTCCGCGCCCAGGGGCTCCTGCGATACGTCGGCCAGCGGTACCTGCAGTTCGCCGGGACCAAGACGTACTTCCTCAAGGGCGGAGCGGACAGCCCCGAGAACTTCCTGGCCTACGCGGATTTCGACGACACATACGACACCGACGGACTGAACCGGGAAGGCGAGGCGGCCGGCGGCAAGTTCATTCACACCTACCATCCCCACGTGGAGGACTGGCGGCCGGGCGACCCCACCTGGCGCGACGGCAAGGGCAAAGGCATCATCGGCGCCCTGAACTACCTGGCCTCCAAGGGCATGAACAGCGTCTACTTCCTCACCTACAACCTCGACGGCGGCGACGGCAAGGACGTCTGGATGTGGACCGACCCGGTCGAGAGGTACCGGTTCGATTGCAGCAAGCTGGACCAGTGGGAAATCGTCTTCTCGCACATGGACAAGCTGGGCCTGATGCTCCACGTGGTCACGCAGGAGACGGAGAACGACCAGGGTCTGGACGAGGGCGACCTGGGCATTCAGCGAAAGCTCTACTACCGCGAACTGATCGCCCGGTTCGCACACCATCCGGCCCTCGTCTGGAACCTGGGCGAGGAGAACACCAACACCCCCGAGCAGCGCAAGGCTTTCGCCAAATACATCCACGATCTCGACCCCTACGATCACCCGGTGGTCTGCCACACGTTCCCCGGTCAGTACAACCAGGTCTACGAACCCCTGCTGGGATACGAGTGGTTCGAGGGCGCCTCTCTTCAGACCAATGACACGCACGCCCAGACGCTCAAGTGGGTCACCCTGTCCGGCCAAGCCGGACGGCAATGGTTTGTCTGCCTCGACGAGATCGGCCCGGCCAACACCGGTGTCAAGCCCGATAAGGACGACTTGTGGCACGATGAGGCCCGGATTCAGCACCTCTGGGGCAACCTCATGGCCGGCGGCGCGGGCGTCGAGTGGTACTTCGGCTACAACTACACCAACAACGACCTCAACTGCGAGAGCTGGCACAGCCGGGACCACATGTGGGAAATGACCCGGTACGCCCTGGAGTTCTTCCACATGAGGCTGCCGTTCGCATCGATGGCCCCTCATGACGAACTGACGACGGCCCAGGACGACTGGTGCCTGGCCGAACCGGGCAATGTCTACGCCATCTACCTTCCCAAAGGCGGAGCCCCCCAATTGGATCTGGGCGAATCCACCGCCTCCTTCGAGGTGCAATGGTTCAATCCGCGAAGGGGCGGCTCACTGCAGACCGGTACGATCTCCTTGGTCACCGGGCCGGGCAAGGCCTTCATCGGGCAGCCCCTGGTCGACACCGATAGGGATTGGGTCGCTCTGGTGGAGCGGGTCCGGCCCAGGCGGCTCAGTCCGGTGATCAGCGTGCCGGACGCCAATTCGCCCTGACGGCATCGGGCAATCGGGCTGGCCGCCTGCAGTCTCCGGCACCGCCAGAAAATGTCTATTGCAAAAGCCGTGCGAGATTCTATAATACGCGTTCGTCAAAATCTGGGGTCATTGCGATACCCGTATAAGTACTGCCTATTGGAGACGTTATCCATGGAACAGACTGCTGAGTTGCAGATTAACCTGTTTCGTGAACAAGTGCCCTCGATGGAGGAACTCCGCGTCCTTTCGCACCAGGTGCACTCCAGCGAGGTTCAACAGATGCGGTTCGCCGAGCAGGTCGAGCAGAACATGAGCAGCACCTCAGCCGTGGCGTCCTTGGAGACGGGCATCGGCCTGTTCATTCTGGGCCGGTACCGCGAAGCGATCGCCAAGCTCCAGAAGAGTCCCGATAACAAGGAGAAACTCCTGTACCTGGCTTTCGCCCTGCGTCGAATCCGAAAGTACGACGAGGCCATCGCGGCTCTGGGACGAGCCAAGGATCTCGGCGCCGATGCATTGAACGTAAGCCTTGAGAAGGTAGCTACTTATCGCCATTGCGGCAACTTGGAAGCCGCGGCCAAGGAACTCAAGGCCTGCTCCAACTTCCAGAACGTCAGCGCGGAGTACCATTACCAGCTCGCTCGGCTGCAGGAATCCGAGGGGCTGTACGATCAGGCGATCGAAAACTACAAGAAAGCCCTGGAACTGGCCCCGGCCCATCAGCGGTCGCTGTTTCATCTGGCTTACCGCTATGATCTGTCCGGCCATGAGGACGAGGCCATCGAGTATTACAAGCAGGTCGTCGCCGGGTCGCCGACTTATGTCAGCGCCCTGCTGAACCTGGCGGTCCTCTATGAAGACCGCGGCGAGTTCGACAAGGCCGGCGCCTGCGTCGACAAGGTGCTCGAATCGCATCCGAACCATCCGCGAGCGATCCTGTTCCACAAGGACGTGGAAAGCTCCAAGACGATGTTCTACGACGAGGAGCGGGAGAAGAAACGAAGCCGCAAGAACCAGATCCTCGAGACCCCGATCTCCGACTTCGAGCTGTCTGTCCGAAGCCGCAACTGCCTGCGGAAAATGAACATCCGCACGCTGGGCGACCTGCTGAACATCACCGAGGCCGAGCTGCTGTCGTACAAGAACTTCGGCGAGACCTCCCTGCGGGAGATCAAGGCCATCCTCGACCAGAAGGGCCTGCGACTGGGCCAGGCGCTGGAGGACAAACAGCTCCAGGTCGAGCCCACGCCGGAACGGGCCGGAGCCGAGGACAAGGGACTGCTCAACAAGCCCGTCGATGACATCCAGCTCTCGGTCCGGGCCCGCAAGTGCCTCCAGAAGCTCAACATCCGTACGCTCGGCGAACTGACTCGCACGACCGACGCGGAACTCCTGGGCTGCAAGAACTTCGGCGTGACCAGCTTGAACGAGATCAAGCGCGCCCTGAGCAGTTTCGGCCTGTCGTTGCGAAGCCTCGACTGAGCCCGGGAACCGCGATAGGAAAAAGCGGAAAGTGAAAAGGCAACAGGGTTGGAGCCTTCAAGCGTTCGTGCGTTGGAGCGACGCGCATCCGTGGTTTCGCGCGCCCGCCTTTCGTCTTGCCTGTCTGGGCGTCTTGGCGGTTATCTTTGTCCTGCTGGCCTCGATCGCCCTTCTGCCCGGCTGTGAACCCCGGGGCAGCGTTCGGCTGACGCCGCAAATGGAGGTCGACTCGCAGTTCTGGATTCGCGTGCTCCTGGCCTCCGGCGTCTCCGAATGCACGGTGGAGCTCTCCACGGCCTTCCGCGTGGCCCGGGCCGACTTCGGACTGGGAATCGAGCAGGGGCAACCCGCAAGAGATCCTCTCGACGGCCCGACGAAGGTCACTCTCGTCAGAGGCCGCCTCCAGCTCGGCCAGACGCCGCTGGCGGACTCTCAGGTCGTGATCAGCCCGGGGCCGCCCCACGTCTTCGGGTTCAACGGCCAGAACTACCGAGGGAAGCTCAAGCTGAGCGTCAATCGCGACGGGACGGCCTTCGATGTCCTCAACCTGGTCCCCCTGGAGCCGTATCTGGCGGGCGTCGTCGGCGAGGAAATGCCCGACTACTGGGAGCCGCAGGCTCTGCGGGCCCAGGCCGTCGCCGCACGCACCTACTGCCTGTACATCAAGAACCGCTTCGGCGTCAATCGCTCCTACGACGTGAGCAAGACCCAGGCCAGCCAGGTGTACGGGGGAGTCGCCGCCGAATCGCCTCAGGTCTGGGACGCGGTCAACAGCACGTTCGGCAAGATCCTGACCACCGGGCCGGCCCAGGCCGGACGCGACGCCCGAACGGACATGCTGAGCCGAGGCCTGTTCCCGGCGTACTTCAGTTCGGTCTGCGGAGGGCACACCAGCAACAGCCAGGACGTGTTCGGCGACTCCTTCGGGCCGCTCCAGGGGGTGCCCTGCCCATACTGCAAGGACGTGGCCCGGCTGGGCCTGTTCTTCTGGCCGATGGCCCAGTTCAGCCGAAAGACGGTGACCGACCAGTTGACCGCACGCTATCCGAAACTCAAGGCCCTCGGAGAAATCAGGGAGATCGCCGTGGCCGACCAGGTCGACTACGGACAGTTCTCGCGCCTGACGAAAATCAGGCTCGTCGGCACGACGGGAAAGACGGACAGCCTCCGCGCCGAGGACCTGCGCCTGGCGATCGACCCCAGCGGGCGCAAGCTCAAGAGCACCATTTGCCGCATCGTTCCCTGGGGGGACGGTTGGGCCTTCCTCTCAGGCAGAGGCTGGGGCCACGGCGTCGGCATGTGCCAGTGCGGAGCCGAGGGCATGGCCCGCCAGGGCAGCACGGCCGAGGAGATCCTCAAGCACTACTACCCCGGCGCCCAGATCGTGAGCGTCTACTGACATGTCGTGTTTCGAACTCCTGACCACCGATCCGCACTGCGCGGCCCGCCGGGGCGTGCTGACCACCGCCCACGGAAGGGTCCAGACCCCGGCCTTCATGCCGGTGGGGACCGCCGGAGCGGTCAAGGGAATCCTGCCGGAACAGATCGAAGCCACCGGGGCCCAGATCATCTTGGGCAACACCTACCATCTGCTCCTGAGACCCGGCGTGGACGTCGTCGAGAAGCTCGGCGGCCTCCATGGGCTGACAGGCTGGAATCATCCGATCCTGACCGACAGTGGCGGCTACCAAGTCTTTTCCCTCAGCTCGCTGACGAAGATCGACGACGACGGCGTCGAGTTCGCCAGTCACCTGGACGGGGCCCGCATTCCGCTCAACGCCGAGATCGCCACCGAGATCCAGGTTCGTCTGGGGTCCGATATCATCATGTGCTTCGACGAATGCACGCCCTACCCGGTGGAAGAAGAGAAGCTCCGCCGGGCCGTGGCCCGCACGATCGAATGGGCCAAGCGATGCAAAGCCGCCCACAACACCCTGGTCAAAGGCGGAGCGAATCCCACCCCCATAGATCCTATGGGTCCCATAAGCCCCACCGGTCGCACCGCCAGCCTGCTTTTTGGCATCGTCCAGGGCGGCGTCGATCCGGAGCTTCGCCGGCAGTGCGCCGAGCGGATCGTCGAGATCGGATTCGACGGCTACGCCATCGGCGGCCTGAGCGTCGGCGAAGGGCATGAAGCCATGGCCCAGACCGTCCGCTGCACGGTCCCCCACCTCCCAAGCGAGGCCCCTCACTACCTGATGGGGGTCGGCATGCCGATCGACATCCTGGCCGCCGTCATGGCCGGGGTCGATATGTTCGACTGCGTCCTGCCGACGCGAAACGGCCGCAACGCCTTCGCCTTCACCCGCTCCGGCTCGCTGCGGCTGCGAAACAGCGTGCACGTCGAATCGTGCGAGCCGCTGGAGCCGGGCTGCGATTGCGTCTGCTGCCGCCGGTTCACCCGGGGCGCGATCCGCCATTTCTTCAACTGCGGGGAGATGCTCGGTCCCATCCTGCTGTCCATCCACAACCTGCGGTTCTATCAGAGGCTCATGGCCGACATTCGCGAGCACATCGAACGAGGCGATTTCGCCTCCTGGGCCACCGGCGAGATGGCCCGATACGCCGGAATCGAGCGCGAACCTTGAGATTCGGGGCATTCCGCCGGGAAAACCGCATTTGAATTTGACAATTTCCGGGTTTTGATATAGGCTAACCCGATTCTGTTGGCATTTGGAAAGGAACCCTTGATGGATCACGATCACGTGTGGATATTGGCGCAGGCGAGCTCTTCCGGTGAGGCTCCCGCGAGAATCGGCTCGGAACCCGTGCAGACGAGCGGCGAAGCGACGACCTCCGTTCCGGGCTCTCCCGGCGGCGGCCCGGAAGGCGCGGTGCCCCCGAAATCGCCTTCGTCTCCGCTCTTTCAACTGGTGCTGTTCGTGGGCGTCATGGGCATCATGATGTACCTGATGATGTTCCGAGGACCGAAAAAACAGCAGCAGCAGCACAAGCTGATGCTTCAGTCCCTCAAGAAGAACGACAAGGTCCGGACGATCGGAGGCATTTTCGGGACCATCGTCGACGTCCGCGGGGACGAGATCGTGTTGAAGGTGGATGAGTCGAACAACACGAAGATCCGAATCAGCAGCTCGGCGATCAGCAAGAATCTCTCCCAGGAGGGAGGAAAGGAATAGCGTCGCCATCAGCCTTTACACATTTGCTATTGGACTGGCCCTCGCCCCCTGCCGATTGAAAGAAACGGCGGCAGGAAAACGCCCCGCAGGGGACCGCTGGATAGTGAACCGCAAATCATAAAGAGTACTTTCGATAGGAAACCGTTATGAGCAGGAATTTGATGCCGAAGATCATTCTGATCCTCGTTCTGGTGGCGGTCGCGGCGGTAACCCTGTACCCCCCCAGTGAGACGCTCAAGCCAGGCATCGATCTGGCCGGTGGAACGAGCGTGATTTACGCAATCAACACCGAGGGCCTCGCCGCGGCCGAGCAGAAGGATCTGGCCCAGCGGATGATCACGGTCTTGCGCCGGCGTATCGACCCGGCCAACATTCAGAATCTCGTCTGGCGTCCCCTGGGCAACACGCGGTTTGAGATCCAGATGCCCCTGGCCAGCAAGGAGACGCAGATCAAGCGGGACGCCTACCTGACGGCACTGAGAGACCTGATGGACGAGAACATCAATCCGGCCGTCATCCTGCGGGCCCTGAAGATGCCTGCGGACAAGCGGACACAGGAAATCACCGAGTTCGCCCAGGGCGATCCCAACCGCCTGGAGACCCTCACCAAGCTGGCCGCCATCTACGACCAGCGAAAGCAGCTCCAAGACCGGCGGACCACCCTCTCGGAGGAGATCAAGACCCTGGGCGACAAGCTCACGGCCGCCGGCGTCAAGCTGGACCGGGTCCAGGCCAACCGCAGCCAGTGGGTGGCGATGAACGAGGAAACCCTTCGCAAGGAGCTGACCGACTTCCTCGGCTCCGATGCGAATCTCGAGACTCTGACCAGCTACGTCAAGACGTATAAGGAGCTGGCCGAGGCGTTCACCAAACTGACGGCCGAAGGCGGCCTCAACGAACAGTATGAGCAGGCCCGGCGGCAACTGGACCAGCTCAACCTCTCCGAGGAGCGAATCGCCTTTGTGCTGGACATGCGCAACCCCACGGAGCAGGCCCAGCAGATCGCAGAGCTCCAGGCGAGATTCCCCGACCGCAAAGCCAAGATCGAGCGGGTGGCGGCCGCCTACAAGGAATATCGGCCCTATCGCGGTCGGCTCGACGACCCGGCGGATCTCCAGCGCATGCTCAAGGGCGCCGGCATCCTCGAGTTCCGCATCCTGCCCACGACGGGCCGCACGGAACTCAGCCAGGCCCAGATCGAAGGATACCTGAACGACCTGAAGGACAAGGGACCCAAGGACGCCTCGGACAATCAGTACAAGTGGATCCAGATCGAGCCGACGGATCCCCAGGAGTGGAAGACTCCCAACACCATCCTCGGCAGGTTCGGCGACAAGTTCTACGTCCTGGCGAGCAACCAGGCGGACGAAACGATGCTCCACGGCCACGACTGGAAGTTGGAGAACTCCTATCCGACGTCCGACCAGGTCGGCCGGCGGGCGATCGGGTTCACCCTCAATCCCAAGGGCGGCGACCTGTTCTACAATATCACCAGCAAGAACGCCGGCCGGCCCCTGGCCATCCTCCTGGACGACGTGGCCATTTCCGCCCCGAACATCTCCGAAGGCGGCATCCACGACAAAGGCATCATCACCGGCACCTTCAGCCCGACCGAGATCACCGACATGGTGAACAAGCTCAACGCCGGTTCGCTGCCTGCCCGGTTGATCGAGCAGCCGATCTCGCAGCGGGTCATTGGACCATCGGTCGGCGCCGACAACCTCCAGAAAGGCATCTTGTCCGGCATAATCGGCGTGATGTGCGTCGTCGCATTCATGATCGTCTACTACTTCATCGGCGGCTCCGTCGCCGACGTGGCGCTGTTGCTGAACGTGCTGTTCACGCTGGCCATCATGGCCGCCATGCAGGCGACGTTCACCCTGCCCGGCATCGCCGGCCTGATCCTGACGATCGGCATGAGCGTCGACGCCAACGTGCTGATCTTCGAGAGAATTCGAGAGGAGCAGGAACGAGGCGTCGGGTTGGCCAGCGCCATTCGGGCCGGCTACCAGCGCGCGTTCAGCGCGATCTTCGACTCGAACCTCACGACCATCCTCACCGCGGCGATCCTCTACTACGTGGCCTCCGAGGACATCAAGGGCTTCGCCATCGTGCTGATGCTCGGCATCGGCTCCAGCATGTTCACCGCGATCTTCGTGACCCGCGTGATCCTCGACTTCCTGGTCTCCAAGCGGATCCTCAAGGACCGCCTGGCCATGCTGCGGCTGATCCAGGTGCCGAACATCGACTGGATGGGCATGCGGAAGGTGTTCTACACGGTTTCCGGCATCCTCGTCGTCGGCGGCATGACTCTGTTCTTCGCACGCGGCAGCTCGAAGTATGACATCGAGTTCACCGGCGGGACCAGCGTCCAGATCAATCTCAAGGACGGAGTCTCGCTGACCCGCCAGGCCGTGGAAGACCAGTTCATGAAGGTCGCCAAAGGCAACCCCGACCTGGAAGCCGCGACGATCTACAGCGTCGGCCAGGCCACGGGCACGGCCTCCAACGGCGAGAAGGTGTACGACGAGTACGAGATCACTACCGTCGCGATCAACAAGCTCCAGACGACGGTGACCTTCCCGCAGGGAGCCCGGCCCACGGTCGAAGCCGCCACGGCGGCCGTTCGCAAGGCCGAGTCCGAACTGGCCCGCGAGGTGGGCAAGGTCGAGGTGACCGCCGGCCAAGACAACACCTGCGTCGTCGTCACCAGCGCCACGAATCCCACGACCGTTCAGAACGTTCTGGCCACGGCGTTTCCCAACGCCAAAGTCGGTGAACCGGCGATCCAGGAGGTGGTCACCGGAGCCATTCGCAAGGCCTTCGAAGGTCAGTTGGAAGTCCAGCAGAACCTCCGGCCCAGCATCGTGTCCACGGAGCGGATCACCGAGGAGACCCTCGACACCTATCCCGAGTTGGCCGACTACATCGGAGGCGTCCGCATCGAGACAACGCTCCAGACGCCGGCGGCGTTGACGGACATAGAACAGCGCATCGGGCAGTTGCGGATTCGCCCCGACACGGAGAATCTGATCTCGTATCCGTACGCCATCTTCGGGCCCGGCCTCAAGACCATCGACCGCAACCAGCCGGTCGCCTCGTTCACTTTCGTCAGCACCGAACCCGAAGCAGGTCTTCGGGAACTCAGCGAAGAGGAATGGAAGCGGTTCGTCGAAAACGAGACGACGCGCGTGGTTGCGGCGACATCGCGGGAGACTTCCCTTCCGCGCGTGACGCAGATCGATCCGTTCGTCGGCGGCGAGGCCAAGACGCGGGCCCTCATCTCCATCGTCCTGTCGCTGGCGGCCATCGTCGGGTACATCTGGCTGCGGTTCGGAAGCCTCCGCTTCGGCCTGGCCGCAATCATCGCCCTGTTCCACGACGTGTCCACCGCGCTGGGCGCCATCGCCGCTTCGGCCTTCCTGGCGACCACCGTCGTCGGCACGGCCCTGCTGATCGGCGACTTCCGCATCAACGGCGCCCTGATCGCCGCCGTCCTCACGCTGTTGGGCTACTCCCTCAACGACACGATCGTCGTGTTCGACCGAATTCGCGAGAACCGCCGCAGGGTGCAGTTGACGGCCAGGTCGATCAACGACAGCATCAACCAGACGCTGTCGCGAACGATGATCACCGGCGTCACGACCATGATGGTCGTGTTGATCATGTACATCTTCGGCGGTCCCGGCCTGCGAGGCTTCAACTTCGTGATCTTCCTGGGCCTGGTCGTCGGCACATACTCGTCGATTGCGATCGCGGCGCCCGTGCTCCTGATCAACCTGCCCGCCCCGGAGCAGATCCGCACGGCCAAGATCGAGAACATCTCGTCCGCATCGAAAGTCAAGGCGCAATGAGTTGTCGGCCGATATACGGTACAGGAGATGCACGAGCGGTAACACGGGCTCGCAAGGCCTGATAACGACGTAAGAAGTCAAAAGGCGAAAAGTCAAAAGTCTGGATCGCATGCGGCATCCTCGCTTTTACCTTTCGCCTTTTTCTTTTTCGCCTGCCAGACCCGTTTCACAACAGGAAGGACCGACGATGGGCAAGGATTTCAGAGTAGGATTGATCACGGGCGTCGTCTTGGCCGGAGCGGCCCTGATCTGGGTGGCTACCCGGCCGAGCCTGAGTCTTCGAGCCGGCCTTCCCCAGGCGAGCCGGGCATCCGAAGGAACCCGACCGGCCTTTCAGGCTCCCCTGGCCTGGGAAACCGTCGGGGATGCCGAGACCAGCAAGCCGCAGGTCGTCGCCCAGGACCAACTGCAGAACGCCGACAACGTCCAACCGACAGTCAATGACGCTCCGGCGGCGTCCGCCCCCTCCACTCCAGCGGACGCGGGCCCTGCTTCCGTCGCCGCCGGCTCGACGCCCACGCCGGCAAGCGTCGCCGCCCAGGGGGATTTGACGGTCTACGAGACCAGCGAACCGATCAAGACGACCCGGTTCCACATCGTCCGCAAGGGCGAGAACCTCTCGACGATCTCCCAGCAATACCTCGGTTCGTCGAGCAAATGGCGGCAAATCGTCGCGGCCAACGCCAAGACGATCAAAGACCCCAACAAGATCGCGCCTGGGACCAAGCTGATCATTCCGGATTGAAGAAGGTCCTTCTTGGGACCTCATTGACCTTATTGACCTCGCTGACCTTGTTGACGTTGCTGACCGCATCGTCAATGAGGTCAATAGGGTCAATAAGGTCCCTCCTCCTCTCGGCCTGCTCTCCGGGCAACCCAAGCAGCCCGGCAATCGCCTCTCACGCCTCGCCAATCTCCGCCGCCGCCTCGCGGTCCACAAGCCATGTGATCCGGTCCAGGACCGGCCAGAGCATGCGAATGGGATGCCTCGCCTCGTCCGACTCGCCCATGAGCACTTCCCTGAGCGTCCGCGCCTTCTCCCGACCCGAGACCAACACGACCAGGCTGCGAGCCGCCAGCAGCACCGGCGGCGTCAGAGTGATGCGGAGCGCCTGCGGCTGGATCCCGGCACCCGGCCGCACGACGCATGCCAGATCGTCGGCGTCGCATTCCAAGGGGCAACCAGGAAACAGCGAAGCGGTGTGTCCATCGCTGCCCATGCCCAGAAGGATCTGGTCGAACTGCGGCGTCTGGCCCTCTGGCAGCCCGAACGCCTCGCGGATCGTCCGGTCGTAGGCCCTGGCCGCATCGCTCGCGAGCCTGTGCTCGGTCGGAATGCGGTAGACCTGGGTCGGCGGGATATCGACGTGACTCAACAGCGTCTCGGCCGCAAGCCGATAATTGCTGGCCGGGGAGTCGGGCGGGACGTATCGTTCGTCCACCCAGAATACGTGAGTCCTGGCCCAGGGAACGGCCTTCGGCTCAGCCGCAAGCCGTCGAAAGAACAGCTCGGGCGTCCGGCCGCCGGAGAAAGCCGTGCGAAACGAGCCTCGGGCCCCGACGGCCTGATCGGCTGCCCGGATGAACAGCCGGACCATGCGACGCGCGAGATCCTGCTCATCCGACGCGATTTCAACCCGCGCCTCTTGCATACCCGCCCCAACCCAAGATCCCCGGTCCGTCAGACGGCCTCCCTATTTGGCGCCGGAGGCTGCGCCCGCGTCCGTCTCAATCGTTGTCCGTCCGGCCTCCTTCGCCTCGGCCGCCGGACCGCTCTCCACAATCGTTCCCATCGCCCGCCGGACGGCCAGCTTGGCCTCCACGTGCTGATAGATCGCCTGATAGTAGTTCACCCGAGCCGTCGTCAGAGCCGCCTGCGCGTCGATCAACTCGACCTGCGTGTTGATGCCCTGGTCGTACCCGACTTCGGCGAGCCGCAGCCCCTCCCCCGCTCGCTTGAGGTTCAACTGCTGAGACCGCACGAACTCATCGGCGTTCTCCACGCTGAGCAAAGCCTGGGTCAGCTCGTACAGCGCGGTCTCTTCGATGGCCACCAGGCCCAGCTCCGCCTGCCGCAGGCGAGCCTTCTCCTGGATGATCGCGCCTTCCCGCTGGAACCCGTCGAAGATCGGCCAGGCGCCCTGAAAACCCGCCTGCCACGTGTCGCCCCACTCGATCGTGGGGCTGGCGAAGCTCTTCGGGTCCGGCTTGGCCCAGGTGTTCGTGAAGTACCCGTTGAGGGTCGGCAGATAGCGGCTGCGGGCGATCCGGAGCTGCTCCCGCTGCTGGCGGATCTGGATCTCCTGGCTGTACAGGTCCGGCCGGTTCTTGAACGCGGCTTCGACCGCATCGTCCATCGAGATCTGCATCGGCGTGAACACGAACTCGTCCGACAGCACGAAATCGCTCTCCTGCGAGATCCCCAGGATCTTGATCAGATTGGCTCGCGAGATGTTGATCGCGTTGCGGGCCCGCAGCAGGTTCGCCTCGTAGTTCGAGAGTTCCACCTGGGCCCGCAGGACGTCGAAATCGGAGACCACCCCGCCGGCCCGCCGCTTTTCCACCGTCTGCAGATGCGCCTGGGCCGAGCGAACGTCCTCCTCGGCGATCTGGACCAGGTGCTGGCTCAGCAGCAGATCGTAGTAGGCCGACTGGGCCGCGTAAACCACGTCCTGCGTGGCCGCCCGCACCGTCTGATCGGCGTACAACGACATGAGCCTCGCGGCCCGCACCCGTGCCGAGATGGCGCCGCCCGCGTAGATCGGCTGCGTGACGGTCAGGGCGATCGAGTAGTTGTCCACGTCGCCGAGCTGCAGCGTCTGCTTTCCCTCCGGGGTGTCGATCTCGAAAGAGGAGACCTCGTCGAGCCGCTGATACTGCCCGGTGACCCCGACGCTGGGCAGATAGGCCGAACGGGAGCCCACGACGCCGCCCCTTGCGGCTTCCCGTTCCTCCATCGTCTGCTGGAGCATCTTGTTGTGAGCCAGCGCCAGCTTGACGCTGTCCTCCAGGCCCAACTTGCCGCTGACGCGAGGCTGCTGCTGGTCCTCGCGGTCCTTGCGACTCTCATATTGCTGGTGCGCCTCGGCCCTGGCGAGACGGACTTCCTGGGCCATTTCCCTCCGACTGGTCGTCGCACAACCCCCGAGAAGAGCTGACGAAACCCCCGCGATCGCCAAACCGTAAACTGCCGTTCTCAATGCTCTCATAGATCAGTCCAAATGAACTACCGTTCTCCAACGTTCTCCGCGCCGTTCGAATCGCCGCTCGCCTGCCCGCCGGGGAACAGGACCTCGACGACCGTCCCCGGCAACAGCGCCGGCCGGTCCGCAGAAGCCTCCATCGGCCGCGGAACCTCCACGACGATCGATGTCGCCCCCGACTCCGGATCGACCTGCCTCGTCGTGCGAAGCGCTTCGCCGGGCCAGATGTACTCGCGGTCGGCGACGATCCCCTTGACTTCAACCGGCATCTCCGGCAGCTCCGGGCCGCCCAGACGCGCCAGATCCTCGCTTTTCACCGCAACCTCGATCTCGAAGGCCTCGGTGCCGTACGCGACCGCAAGGGATCGGCCCACTTGGGCGTACTGCCCCAGACTCGCCGTCTCGCCTGCAACCAGCACGTCAAAAGGCAGCATAATCGAGGTCCGCGACAACTGCAACTGAGCCATGGCCAAATCCGCCTTCGCCGACTCCAGGACCGCCACGGCCTGCCGAATCAGCGGCTCGTGCAGAACCGCCGGCAGATCGACCTGATTCTCGACGTCCAGAGACCGGCCCTGGAGCTTGGGCATGCCTTTGGCGGCCAGCTCCAGATCGAGCCTCGCCTGCGCTTCGTCCACCGCCGCCTGAGCCCGGCGCACGGCCAGTTCGTAGCCGCTCGAATCGATCTGGGCGATCATCTCATTGGCGCGGATCAAACCGCCGGCGCGGAGTTGCGAGTGCGTATAGATCACCTTGCCCGCCACTTCTGGCATGATCTCCAGTCGCACCTTGGGCTTGACGATGCCGCGGCCGCGGATCACGGCCGGTGCCTCGGGTCTCTCGGCTTGTGGCCCCCTGTCCTGGGGAATCACTGCGACTTCCTGCTGCGGATTCGTGCGCGTCAAGAACACGATCCCGCCAACCAACACGGCCAACATGAACAGGCCCATGGCAATCATCACCGCGTTGCGCCGACGATCCGTATGAGGAGTCCTTCCCTGCGTCGTTCTCGTACTCACCTGCATCCCTCAGTTCCACTCCGGGCCCTTCCCCGCCCGCGAGGAAAA
>JAAYVJ010000296.1 GCA_012517265.1 Planctomycetota bacterium
ACGCGGAGGTCGTCGAACCAGAACTGCATGCCGGCGAAGCTGTGGTGCTCGGAGACGATCTCGAAGCGATCGACCGCCGACCAGTCGAAAGCCCCTTTCGAGTTGAACCACGCGCCGCTGTCCCAGGAGCCGCTGTCCTTGAAGCTCCGCAACGGGATCTGGACGAGGCGCCAGGCGCCGTCCCAGGCGGTCGCCTTCTCGTCGATCGTCGCGGTCATTCGCCAGGGATGGTCCTGGGGCTCGGCGGTCTTGGTGTCGAGGAATCGGACGTCGAACCGGGCCCCCGGCGTGTCGCCGCGAACCCAGAACTCGAACAGATACCCGCCGGCCACCAGTTCCGTCAGGTCCTTGTCGGGCCGGAAATCGAACCCGATGCTGCTGTAGCGGTCGCAGCCTGTGCAGTAGATGCAGTACTTCCCTGCCGCCGGCGCGACGTCGCAATAGAAGTCGATCGTCCCATTGTTGGAGTAGCCGGCCTCGCGTACCTTGGGCCCGATGTAGTCCGTGTAGATGTCGAAGCCCTCTTCGTCGGGCGTCATGACGAACGGCGTCTGCTCGGGCGAGGTCAGGCCCAGGGCCTCGGCCAGCGGGACGTTCAGATCGTGCTGGAACATCTCGTTGGACCCGAGCTCGAACAGGCCGAAGCCGCCCTGGTAGTCCCAGATGGTCCAGGCGATCCCCTTCTCCTCCAGATACTTGCGGACCACTTCGTACCAATGGACCCGCTGGGCGTGGTCGCTGTTGGGCTTGTACACGCCGAACTCCCCGCAGAAGACCGGCACCTGCCGCTTGTCGCGGAAGCTCACCGCGATGTCGAGCAGTTGCTTGACGCGGGCGACCGTCCCGTCGTTCGGATAGGAGTTCAGGCTGCTCTCGATCCAGGTCCCCTTGAGCTGCGGCGGGCACGCGGGCATGGGCCCCACGCCGTAGGGGAACGGCACGCCCGACAGCGGGACCATCGAGGGATCGGTCCAACTGGCCCCTTGGTGCGTGAACAGGAACGGATCGTAGAAGTGGAACGAGTAGATCAGGTTGTAGTCCCTGGGGTAGGACGGGATCGAGTTGAGGTTGTTGTAGCTGCCCCAGCCGGCGCCGCTGACGATGATCGGATGCACCGGGTCCACGCCGTGGATCGCCAGGATGACCTGATACTGGATCTGGCCCCACCGGGCGTCGGTGATTCCGTGCGGCTCGTTGAGCACCTCGTAGTAGAGGTGGGCCGCCCTGTCCTTGTAGTGCCTGGCCATCTGGGTCCAGACCGGCACGAGCACCTGGTCCACGTTCACGTCGGTGCCGGCGGTCACGTCGAACGTGTGGTTGTCCAGGAGCAGGTGCAGCTCGAGCTCCTCGCACCACTCGACGACCTGGTCGAGGAACTCCAGGAATAGCGGATCGAGCGTGTAGTCGGGAGCCCCGCTGGTCATGAAGTGCAGATTGATCGGCAGGCGGATCACGTCGCAGCCCAGGCTCTTGATGTCGAGGAAGTCCTGTTTCGTGAACTTGCTGAACTGGATCTGCCGCGGACTGTCGGCCTGGAACCAGCCGGTGAGATTCACGCCGCGATGGAACGGGACCTCCATGTTCACGTTGGCCCCCGGCCGAACCTGGGCCCGCCCGCACACGGAAAGCACCGCGATCGCCACCCAAACCGCCGCAATACGAAACGTCATGATCAGCCCTCCCGAGGCCCGGGCCCAATTGCCCATCTTGTCATCATTATATGGCCCGGGCCGTCCATTTCGAGGCCCAATCGGACAGTTTTGGGGTTGACAGGCCGCGGGGCGGGCCATAGAATCCCTTGCGTTGGGCAGTGGTTTTGCGGCTGTAGCTCAATGGTAGAGTGCTACCTTCCCAAGGTAGATGTTGTGGGTTCGAATCCCATCAGCCGCTGTGTTTGCCCGGTGGGAGCGGTCGATCCCCGCCGGACATGTCTCCCCCTTTGATGATCGGGATCAATCTCTCAATCACCCGCGTCAGTTTCTCTTCCCGGATGCTGCCCACGCGATACGCGACGATGTGCGTATCCGCGGTGGAAAGCCGATTCGGACGCATATTGCTCGGTTGTTGGAGGCTTCCCGACACGTAGCCGTTCACGGAGTGCGGCGGGACGCCACGTGGGAGCCCAGAAGTGTGTGAGCGAGCGAGCGTTGGAGGATGCGGAAGGACCGCGGACGCCTCTTACAGAACGCATCCACCGTCCCCCCGCCTGTGTGGCTCCCGGATGCTCTTGCGGATTGCCGGGGCCGGTCAGGAGCGCAGCGCCTTGACCGCGAGCCGCTCCGTGCGGGTCGCGTAGGCCGCGGGGAACTCCGCCATGAGACGCTCGACGTGCTCGTCCAAGTCCCGCATCAGGGCCGACACCACGTGCATGTCCTGGCTCAATTCGGTCAGAAAGAACTGGAAGATCGTGTTGGTCTCGGAACTCTCCAGATCGTTGGCGAGTTCGTACGCATCGTCGAGGTCCCGCACCTCGGCCAGGCGTTCTCCAAGATCGACGGCCAGCAGCCGCTGCGCCGCTTGCAGCATCTTCACATCGCCCGGCCGAGCCAGACGCTCCCGGCTCATCCCGTCGCGGATCTGGATCAGGCGGTTCTTGTGAGACGCCTCCTCGGCGGCCAGGGCCCTCCAGAACGCTGCGACGTCCGGGCAATGCGCAAACAGGTTCGCGAACTCCTGATAGACGTGCTGGGTCTGCGCTTCCAGTTGAATCCCCGAAGCCAGGAGGTCGGCGAATGTCGTCTCCCGGGTCTGTGTTGCTTGCATCGTCATGGTCATGCTCCGCTGTCGCCGCGAGATCGGCCGGCGGCCCGTGCCGCGCGGTCCCGAACCGCCACAGTCTCCCCTATCGGCAGAACGCCCCTGCGGCAAAAGCGCAACCCCGAGGTCGGGTCCAAACAGCGCCGGCGCCCGGGGTTATCGGAGCCTGCGTGAGGAATCCCGGCACAGAATCGTCCGGCAGGAACCGGATCTCACAGGGTTCTGGGACCCTCCCAGGTCTGCCGCAGCCGGCCGGACCGGCGTACGATGCACGCCGGTGACACGGGCAGACTGCATGGCCGCCCACACCGTTGATTGACGGATTCCTGGGCGAATTGTTGGTGAGTTCGCGTTCGGATCGAACACTCAGCCTGCTGATCGTGGAAGACGATCTCGTGGACCGCAAGGCCCTCGTCCGGGCGCTGGCCGGTTCGACTCTCGGACGCGTGCCCACGCGGGAGGCGAGCACCCTGATCGAGGCCACGAGAGCGTCCAGCGTCAGCCTCCTCGGCAAGCCCTACACGACTCCCGCCGGAACCATCGACCACAGGGGAAACCCCAGCGAGGCCTCCGGCCGCAACCAACATCAATCCTCTCGCCAAGACGCCAAGATCGCAAAGGGGAAAGCAGTGCGATCCTGTTTTCTAGGCGTTCTTTGCGTCGTGGCGAGAGACATAATCCCCCTGATGTCCTGGACTTGTGTGGAGTCGCTTCGAGAATCGAGCACGAAAGACAACGTTCCGAAGGATTGTAGTACAGAGTCGCACGGCGAGCACCTGCCATGCCGAGAAACGCCGCCGCATGTGACCGTGCATACACAATTGTATCCGCACCCCCATTTAGATACATTTTTGTAGTCGCTTCCGCCTGCTCCCCCGAGGGCCGACATTCCGCCCAACCTCTTATCTAACAGCCACTTACAACTCACACTCGCCAGTCGCAAGCCGTGTGGCACGAGGCTTGCGATAGGAGGGGGAGTCCGATTCGGAAACCATGGTCCGAATGTGGACTCGTGGAATTGG